>SIAZ01000248.1 GCA_009695405.1 Pedosphaera sp.
AAACATACGGCGAAGGCTCTATTATGCGATTGGGATCGCAAGTGCTGCGCCCTATCGAAGTCATCCCAACCGGCGCCCTTGCTATCGACCTCGCTCTCGGAGTGGGCGGCGTCCCCCGCGGTCGAGTTGTCGAAATCTATGGGCCGGAATCTTCTGGCAAAACAACTCTAATGCTCCACCTAATCGCCAACGCCCAAAAGGCCGGCGGGGTGGCTGCCTTTATTGATGCCGAACATGCCCTCGACCCCGCTTACGCCAAGAAACTCGGGGTCAATATTGACGATCTCCTTGTGTCACAACCCGATTCGGGAGAAGAAGCTTTAAGCATTTGCGAGACACTCGCCCGATCGGGGGCCTTGGATATTATCGTAGTTGATTCTGTCGCCGCGCTGGTCCCTAAAGCCGAACTTGAAGGCGAGATGGGTATGGCCACTATGGGTATGCAAGCGCGGCTGATGAGCCAAGCCCTTCGTAAACTCACCGCCATTCTGAGTAAGGCCAAAACCACCTGCCTTTTTACCAATCAGATGAGAGAAAAAGTAGGGGTTATGTTTGGAAGTCCGGAGACAACCCCCGGCGGTAAGGCTCTCAAATTCTATGCCTCGGTCCGTATTGATATCCGCCGTAAAGATACCCTAAAAGATGCTTCCGGCGCTGCTATTGGTAACCACGTCAAAGTTAAAATCGTGAAGAACAAAGTAGCTCCGCCATTCACCGAAGCGGAGTTCGATATTTTCTTCAATCGTGGTATCGACAAGGAGGGATCTCTTATTGATGTCGGCTTGGATGCTGGCACGGTGGAAAAGAAGGGATCTTGGATTCAGTTTAACGGAGAACTGATCGGTCAAGGCAAAGATGCCGCGCGTAAAACACTGGTCGAAAAACCGGAATTAGCGCGCAAGATCTACGATGCAATTATGGCCAAACGTTTGGCTGCAGCGGTAGCCGCGGCGTCACCCACCCCGACTAAGTAAAGTTTCCTGTAGATAGGTGGATCGACCCTCATCCGACTCCACCTTTTATGTCAGTCTACTTTGCCATTAAAATAATCCACGTTTGCGTTTCCTTTGGCCCTTCGTCTTTGTAATCCATCTCATGCAGAACTCCGCTCGTCTCTAGGCAAAGGTCGACACGTCTGAAATCCTCAAGCCTTTTCAAACCGCTGAATGAACTAATCGAAAATCGCAACCCGGCCGCAAACAAATCTACGTTAAACAACACCTGACAAAGGGTAGATGACAGTTCAAGGTCTTTGAAATTCCACAAATAAAGTCTTTGGAAGACTCCTCTCTTCACTGACCTAGACGTAGTACTCCCCACTATCTCAAACCTTATGACCGCCCTGCAATTACTCTTCTCTGTTACAACGGTTGTCGGCTTCTCTTTTTGTCTTCAAGCAGAGGTCCCCTTAGTACCAGTGCCAGATCTACAGCCGTTTGCAGCTCAGATCCGCCGCGTCGTCGAGGCCCTTGATGCCACTGGAACTCCGCTTTCCACTCAAGAAACAACCGCATTAACCAAAGCCCTAGCCCGACCTAAGCCAGATGAAGCTGCCCGCGCCGCACAGGAACTACTCGATACCTATGTGCTTCATTTCGTCCAAATCACCCCCGAAATGCGAGTTAAGGCGAAAGCCGCTAGTGCCCGACCTCTGCTCATCGAGGGCGGATGGAAAACCTTTTTAATTAAAGTCCACAATGAAGCTGGAACGACCGCGCCGCTTCGCATCCGAAGCCCTCAGGCCGAGCGCCTTCACGGATCCCCAGCTTCCACCGTCTCCGACCGCTGGCTCGATCTTCAATACGTCCAAAGCCAACCCTTGTCCGCATCGCTTGGCGGTCTTCCGGTCGAATATCGGTTGCTCCAGGTCTACTCCCGTGACTCGGGGCCTCGCGAAGCTCGACTTATTTTTGATGTCGGCCAAGGCACTCAAGATCTCGGATTTCGGAGCGAAGTGGACACCTTATTTACCAGCAGTCCAGCTCGCGAAGTCACTCTCGGAGTCCGAGACGAATCTGGAAATCCCACCACCGCTGCCCTGTTAATCACCGACAACCAAGGCCATATTTACCCAGCTCAAACCAAGCGGCTCGCGCCAGACTTTTTCTTTCAACAGCAGATTTATAGATCCGACGGCGACACCCTGCGTCTTCCTGAGGGGCGCTATACGGTGCAGTTTTCTCGTGGACCTGAATCAATTCCAGAACGACGAGAGGTCACTGTTTCGGCGGGAGCAAATCGTTGGGATTTCAAGGTGATCCGCTGGATCGATCCTGCCATGACAGGTTGGATCTCTGGGGATCACCACATTCACGCCGCAGGTTGCGCCCACTACGAGAAACCGACCGAAGGCGTTCACGCCCCTGATATGATGAAACACGTTCTCGGAGAAGACCTGAAGATTGGAGCCAATCTTACTTGGGGCCCCTGCTTTGATTACCAAAAGCAATTCTTCACTGGGAAGGATTCAGCTGTCAGTCGTTGGCCGTATTTGCTACGATACGATGTTGAGGTCAGTGGATTCGGCTCGCATGAATCGGGACATCTCTGCCTGCTGCGGCTCAGAGATCAAATGTATCCAGGCGGCACTTCAAAAAATCATTGGCCCAAGCTGTGCCTGAACACCCTTAAATGGGCAAAAGCACAAGGCGCATTGACCGGCCCCGCTCATAGTGGGTGGGGTCTAGAACTCGATTCAACCGAGTTACCGACCTACCGAATTCCACCTTTTAACGGCATCGGCGCAAACGAATACATTGTCGATGTCACCCACTCCGTTCCCGGCCCCGATTCCAAACCCGTGCCAGCAGTCGACTTCATCAGCACAGTTGATACCCCCTACCCTTGGGAATTGAATATTTGGTACCATACCCTGAACGCCGGTTACCGAACCCGCATCAGTGGCGAAACTGACTTTCCTTGCATCTACGGCGAACGCGTCGGCTTAGGTCGCAGCTATGTCAAACTACCCGCCAAATGGAGTTACGAAGATTGGTGTGAAGGCATTCGAGCTGGTCGTAATTACGTTGGTGACGGACGGAGCCATCTGATGGAATTCAATGCCGGTGGCATCTCCATGGGAACGGGGGCTTCCGAATTGCGACTCACCGCACCGCAAGAGGTCTCCTTCGAAGTCAACGCCGCTGCCCGCCTTGAAACAACTCCTCGTGAAGATATCCGAGGTCGCCGGTTCAGTGAACAGCCCTTCTGGCATCTCGAAAGAGCCCGCATTGGGCAATCACGCAATGTAACGGTGGAACTAATCGGAAACGGCATTCCAGTAGCGCAGGCAACTCTTCTAGCAGACGGTTCGATTTCCAAGCTCACCTTTCGCCATACAGTCACTCGTAGCGGATGGTACGCGGTTCGGATTCTACCCAGTTCTCACACAAACCCGGTTTTTATCGAAGTTGGAGAACTACCAGTCCGAGAACGTCGATCAATTCAATGGTGCCTCGATTCCGTTGAACAGTGCTGGAAACAGAAAGAGCGTTTCTTCAAAGGACCAGAGCACTTTCAAGCCATTGCGGCCTATGATCACGCTCGCTCGGAATACAAACTTCGACTCGACCAAAGCGTTCTTCCCAAATAAGCCAGAGGCCCTCCTCTTTTACTAACAACAGATTTCCAGAATCAAAGCGGCACTAATCTCAGATGGAGCTCAATGCTAGCCTATTACTGACCCACTACTGGTCTGTTAGTCGCCTGAAGTGCAGGGACTGGGATTGATGGCCCACTAAATTTTCTCGGCTTCATTGGAGTAATCGGAGTGCCCAAATCCTCACCCGGGGTAACCCCAAAATGACGGGCCATCCAATAAGCCAACAGAAAGTCGAGGCCCGGATACACTACCGGTTCATCGACGCCTCCAACCGTCCGAGTCGAGGGGTATGACCAAAGAAACGGGACACTGGGTCGCTTTGAAATTAGTTGGGCGTACCGAGTCCACCTTTCACCATTGGCGTTAATCTGATCGATTTCTCCATTTTCGGAAAGATTTACGCTAGCGGACCACCTTGGTGGAGAAGGATACTCATACAATAAACCTTGAAGGATCGCCAAAGTAGTCGAATCCGTTCTCGAAGAGGTAAAGGACTCAAGATAAGCCAAAGCCGGCCAAGGATTCAGTACCGCTTGAGACTGTCTCTGCACTTTGGAAATCATCTCCTGAAAAATAAGGTGTCGAGCATGGTTCATTTCGTTTTGGTTCAAAGCAATAAGGTTAGCGAGACGAAAGAATGCCGGTGTTGGATCTCCGTATCGGCAAATGCCCGAGTCACTGAAATCGGACTTTCGAGATCCAAGCAATTCAGTCACCTGCTTATTATATTTTTCGGAATATTTTTTGGGATCAATGAGGGCTGCTGTGCGCAGCCAAGCCGTTACCAAAACCGGGTCGATAAAAGAAGGTTCATCTTTTCCATCATTGAGACGCCAAGAATCTTGCTCTAATCGGGAAACAACCCGGACGACAATATTACTAACTTGGCTGACTATTTCAGGATCTCGTGTGTAGTACAGTAAGGACGAAAGACCCCAATTGACTCCGGCGTAATCCTCACGATTAGCTCCACCGAGCCAGACTAGATTCGCATGTTTCCCTTCTCCCCGAAAGGCCAACCGTCCAAAATCGAGTCGCTGCCGATCCTCACCTCTGAACCTTGAATAGGCTTCCCGATAAAGAGAATCTTCGGCCTTGCCAACAAACCGCGGAATAACTCCGGAACGTCCTGTTGACTGCACAGCACGATTCAACCCAGTCAAAAGCATCCGAATATCCTTAAGATTCTCGGACTCACGCAACACCATCCATCGATACACGCAGGAGCCTAAATAAAGCCCAGTCCATGCCGCACTATTTTCAAGATTTTCGTAAGAAATTACCTCTTTAGAATGAATCGAGCGATACCGGAGACTCACTACCATTCCGTCGGGGAGATGACGATCACGAAACCTCTGACCATAGTCTTCCGCCTTGAGTCGCAACTCTTTTAAGGGGACTTCCAGAAACTCAATTCGCGGAAAGAAATGTGTCTAAAAGGTGAGTAAGCAGGGCTGGGTTTTCGTCCAAGACAGCATGCCTGAATTGATCCGTCCCGCTGAACTTTCCTTCTTCTCTCTGACTGAACGCTTGGCCCA
>SIAZ01000249.1 GCA_009695405.1 Pedosphaera sp.
ACCGCTCGATAACCAGTTGCGAACGACCTCGCATTTGAACGATTTATCGAACTTCCGGCGCGTTTTTGTAGGGGAGTCTTTGATGATGGATTCCATGGTACAGGATTCCTCTTACTCTCCGTCCGAGAAATCGAAGCAACCTCAAACCCATGGGGTTCGGCGTACGCTTACGCCTAAGTAGTAAGTTTGAAGGATCTCTGACTTCCGGATTGGACCTAATTGGGATACTGGGCTCATGCTGTCGGCCAATGGAGACAGCATCCAAGATATTGACCGCAGAAGCTCTTACCCTTTGGCGTCGCCGAATGAGGGAAGCAAAGCTCCGAGTGGTGGTGACCAATGGATGCTTTGATCTCTTGCACGCTGGACATGTGGCGTATCTGGAGGCAGCCCGTTCGTTGGGTGATGTATTGTTGGTTGGATTAAACGGGGACGAGAGTGTTCGGCAATTGAAAGGACCTGCCCGTCCGTTGAATGTGGAAGCGGATAGGGCGCGTGTCCTAGCCGCTTTAGAGTGTCTTTCTGTGGTAGTAATTTTCCCTGAGAAGCGGGCTGTGACCTTCCTCACTGCCTGTGAACCAGACATCTATGTCAAAGGAGGGGATTACACTTTGGAGACCATTGATGGTGACGAACGTCGTGCCGTTGAATCCAGTGATGGCCAGATTGTTTTCATTCCCTTTCTTGCAGGTCGGTCTACTAGTGGTCTCGTGACAAAGATCCAAACTCTTTAATTTATGAACGAAACAGTACCTATCTCGCCCCCCTTGAGTGGCGCCGAAATCCGGAAACTAAAATCCCGCGCCCAGAGAATTGAGGCGGTGACGCGCTTGGGGAAGGGCGGCATTTCGCCAGCCTTTCTGACCGGCTTAAATCGGGAACTTGAATTGCACGAATTAGTGAAGGTGCGGTTATTTGAGATGAAAGATCAGCGTTATGAGGTGGCGGATCGTTTGGCTCAAGAAACGGGTAGCACTTTAGTGACTGTGATCGGTCATGTAGTGGTCCTCTTCCGAGCGTCGGCGCCCAAGCCGTCGGTGACGGAATGAGAATCGGTAGACTCTACTTTTGGCGTGCGACGTTTCTGGTGCTGTTCAGTATCGGATGGGTTCGGTTCACATTGGCGACCGAGCTTTCTGGAGCAAACTCTGACTCTACTCGGTCCTTAGTCGTGTTAGGTGACAGCCTTTCGGCTGGATATGGAGTGGATATTTCGGAGGCGTGGCCCGCCTTAATTCAGGCGTTTCTGAGAAGGGATGGGATGCCCTGGAAGGTCGTTAATGCCGGGGTAAGCGGCGACACAACCGCAGCGGGGTTGCGCCGATTGGACTGGTTACTTCGGAAGCCGGTTGACGCCCTGATCCTCGAGTTGGGCGCCAACGACGGATTAAGAGGGCTACCTTTGGAAGCCACTCGGACTAATCTGCAAGCCGTGATTGATCGAACCCGCACCAAATGGCCAAGGGTACAGATTATTCTGGCTGGAATGCGTTTGCCCGCCAACATGGGAGCGGAATACATCAACAGTTTTGAGGCAATTTTCCCTGCTTTAACTGCCAGTAACCGGGTTACTTTAATTCCATTTCTCCTAGAAGGTGTGGGAGGTCGACCGGAATTTAACCAAGCCGATCAGATCCATCCCAATGTGGTGGGCCATCGGCGCGTGGCGGCGCACGTCTGGACTTTTTTGAAACCTGTTTTGAATCAACCATAATAGGATGTATCCGGTGATAATTCGAAAGATAATTTTTCCAGTTGGGCTCTAATAGGATTCCAAAAAAGCGGGAGAATTGAACCGTTCCTGCGTTTTTTGTTCCGACGGTTAAAGGGGCACCTTAATCCGCCGATAAGCCAAAGGGGTAACACCTTCGCTTTGTCAAAGATCCTAGGGAAACAGTTTGGGATTGCCCGAGGGGTTAACTTTACCCGATTTTTTTCCGAAATCCAGCCCACTTGTTCAGGTCTAAGCTTGGCTAATGACTCCGGTTTTCGCAGAATTCTCACGTGAAATATTTCCTGTTTGCTTTATCATGGCTTATTGCCATTCAACTTCGTGCCGCTGTAACCCTTGCCGACTTTGAGGGGACTTGGTTGATGGCAGAGGCGTCGACTGATCAAGGATCCTTGTCCGAGGAGCAGCGTGCCGCCTTGGTTATGACTTTTTCGGGAACGAGTTATTCCTTGACAGCGGCCGGTAATGTCATCGCAAAAGGACGTGCAACCGTGGATGGATCGAAGAGTCCAGCGCATATGACGGTCAAGGAAGAAGAGGGACAGAATGTGGGGCGTGAGTTAGCCGGAATCGCGGAGAAAACGCCGGACGGATGGAAAGCCCTCTACGCGATGGATGGAGGCGAGAGGCCCTCCTTATTTGGATCTCCTATATCGGGCCAAGTGCTGATTCGCTATGTGCGCAAGCCAGGATCGGCACCTAAGGCGTCAAAGACTCTGAAAGCGTTGTTGGTCACCGGCGGTTGCTGTCACGAATATGATCGTCAGGCACTTACTTTGATGGAAGGCATTTCCAAGCGCGCTAACATTACTTTTACGTTGGTTCGCGATGTCGGTGCCGATGGGACACAGCACCGGGTGAGTGCGTATCAGAAAGACGACTGGGCGGTCGGTTATGATGTGGTGATTCACAATGAGTGCTATGCCGACGAGAAAGATCCGGCTTGGTTAGAGCGGATTGTAGCCCCTCATCGGGCGGGTGTTCCAGCGGTCGTCATTCACTGCGCTATGCATTGTTATCGGGCTCCAACCAATGAGTGGTTTCGTTTTCTGGGGGTCACCAGTCGATCCCACGGTTCGCATTTTGCTTATCCAATGACCAATGTGAAACCGGAACATCCGGTGATGATCGGTTTTCCGGCGGTTTGGCAGACTCCGAAAGAGGAACTTTACATTATTGAGAAAGTAGAAAAAGAAGCGACCCCCTTAGCGACAGGTTACAGTCCAGAAACCAAGAAAGGGGAGGCAAACGTTTGGGTTCATCAATATGGAAAAGCCCGCGTTTTTGGCACAACGGTTGGGCATTACAATAGCACGATGGCGGATCCAGTTTATTTGGACTTGGTCACTCGCGGCACGTTATGGGCGATTGGAAAATTGGGTGAGGACGGTAAACCGATGGCCGGCTATGGTCCGTTGAATTGAGAAATAGAGTAACCTGCATGAAGATCACGCATTCACTGAAGAGAAGCGTGTTAGACCCCATTTTTTCTTCCTTGTTTAGACCTAAGTTCTGTTATTTTTAGGGTCACTAGCCTCGTTTTCGAGGCTGGCATGACACTTGCTTCGAAGTAATTGCATCCGAGCTGAGTGGCTTGGTTTGGTTGGGTAGTTTTTGGGGAAGGCCTTCTGTAGTGTGAGCCGCGGAAGGCCTTTTTGCCAGACAACGGCGCTGTAGGGAGAGTCCTGTGCGACGACAAGTTAGAGTAAGATTGCTAAGGAGAGTTTGACAGTTGACGCTGGTCGACGTAGGGCTTTGGTCCGTTTCTGGAAAAACAAACTCTAAGACTTAAAAGCATGCCTATTTCTGTTGGAACTAAAGCACCGGATTTCAAGTTGAAATCCAAGAATGCCACCGGGCTCGTTGATGTTCAATTGAGTGCTCACTTTGGTCAAAAAAACGTAGTTCTGTTGTTCGTCCCTCTCGCCTTCACTGAAGTTTGCACTCAGGAATTGTGCGACATTACCGCTGGGCTCTCCCAGTACAGTGGATTGAACGCTGAGGTTATTGGCGTTAGTGTCGATAGCCCCTTTGCTCAAGAAGCTTGGGCGACCCAGAGCAAGATCGGAATTACTTTAGTGAGTGATTTGAACAAGGAGACCACCAAGGCTTATGGAGTTTTGTTTCCAATGTTAGCGGGTGTGGGTGACACTTCAGCGCGCGCGGCCTTTGTGATCGGAAAAGACGGTGTGATCCATTATGCAGAGCAGACTGCAACACCCAAGGACTTGCCTAATTTCACGGCAGTGAAGGACGTTTTGGCAAAGTTGAGCTGATCAACGATCGCTCTTGGTTTGAGTGCGCGAAGGGACAAGCCGATGGGCCTGTCCCCTTTCTAGCACCCGGCAGGGCGCACTCTCCAACGGGTTGAAATCCCGAGCAGACCCGACAAAAGTGCCCGCCGCGAGGTGGGATCTGAAGAAAGTTGGAGGCAAACCACTGGATCGACGAACAGGAAGCGGATACAAGGCGAGTGGGCGGGACGAGAAGGCTAAAACCTTCAAAGTCCAAAACTTGTACGGAGCCCGTGAGCGTATATCCGCCGATCATAAGTGCGCAGGAGGGTGTGGATTACCCGGAGGGATCTCTGGCGTTGCGATAAAGCGAGCGCCGCTGCAATGCGGTGACGATGACCACGGAGAAGCCAACCGACATCATGGTAGGTCGTCTTACTGACCCGGTTTCTGCAGGAACGCCTGTGCTTCACCATGAACCTAGCGAAGAGTGCGGTGGAGAAGACTCAGGACAAGCTCCGGTAACGCTTCCGTGAGGGGCTAGGTCGGAACCTGCGACAGTTCCTTAATCCTAAGCGTACGCCCAACCTCATGCTTCTCCAGTTGTCGAAAGTAGGGCATTCTGCGGTCGAAGGCGCGAGGGAGAAAGGTCGACCGACCGGATTATGCTTTCGCAGGTTTCCAGTTCCAAGGCAGGAGTTCAGCGGCGGTAGGGTTCGTTGCCTGTGAAATACGCCACAACACATCCGTCAACCCTGCCACCGGATCTAACCCGTATCGTTGTGCAGTTATTAAAAGACTGTGGAGATAAGTCAAAAATCCCAACAAATAAGCCTTTTATTGGCTTTTTTGATAAGTGCCTATGAAGATGGATGAAGCTGAATACAGTTTAAAGTGTAGGGAATCCGTAGGGAAGAACTAGGGAGGTTTGTGCCTGCGCGGGTTGACGGTCTTTTGATCGTCGTTTTGGAGCGCGGGTTGGCTCAAATAATTGCCAAGGGCGGCGTAATCTGACGGGGGGAGGCAGGCGAGTATCTTGAGAGGCCTTTGCCGTTGGTTTGGGTCTGGGAATTAAGTTGAGTTTAGGAAGCCGTTTCTTGAATGTGGAAGCTACGAAGCGACACTTTGCAATTTTTCTTGGACTTACCCTCTCAGTATTTGGAGACGC
>SIAZ01000008.1 GCA_009695405.1 Pedosphaera sp.
ATGCTCCTCAATCCATCTCCGTAACCACTCCACTTCCTCAGATCCCATCCGTCGCCCTTGCAATACTAGTTCTTTAAGCACGCCCTGCTTTCTGAGCTCTTTGCCGCTGGTAGTTCAGCTCATTCACCGACAACTTGTGAATGCACCGCATTTGAGGGTCCTCTGCTCGGGCGTCTTGCTCGATGGCGATCTTCTCTTCACTCTTTCAATGCTCATGAAGTCGTTGATTGCCAAGATTGAAGAAAGTGCCCGCAAACAGTTGGTGCTGCCGCCCTTGAGCAAACCTGCTGAGGAACTGCACCGCTACAAACGCTTTCTAAAAGTTGAATCCCACCGTTTACAACTCCTTCACCGCGGAGGTGCTGGGGGCTTGGAAGTTTGTAGCGGTCGCTCTGCCATGATGGATGTCCTCATTCGTCATCTTTGGCGGGATATTCAAAGGGTTTATCCTCCAAGCGGTTCGGTTCCACTCATCGCACTTGTCAGTTTTGGGGGCTACGGACGGAGCGAACTTAATCCATTCAGCGACATCGACCTGATGTTTCTTCACGAAGCAGATCTTCCGACAGGGGGGGCAGCATTTAAAATACTCAGTGAGTGGACGAGCAGCCTGCTCTATACTCTTTGGGATATTGGATTAAAAGTGGGGCACGCTGTTCGCTCAGTGAATGAGTGTGTCACTTTGGCTAACGGAGATATGCAGGCCAAAACGGCTTTGATTGAAGCCCGCCTCATTACCGGCGATGCCTCCTTACAGGCGCAATTGCAGAAAGCGGTTGTTCGCCAATGTGTCCGAGGTCATGAAGACGAGTACATTCAACTTCGCTTGATCGATCAAGCCAACCGCCGGGCTAAATATGGTAATTCGCCGGCGATGCAAGAACCCAATATTAAGAACGGGGTGGGAGGCCTAAGGGACTTCCAAAACCTCTTGTGGATGGCCTTCTTTAAACATGGCACCCGGTCACTAGCAGATTTGCAACGCGCTGATTTCCTCAGTGTATCTGAACAAAAACAAATTGAGGCTGCTTACGACTTTTTGCTGCGCACTCGCAATGAACTGCACTATTTGGCAGGCCGCGCAATGGATGCCCTAACACCGGCTTTAAAACCTGCGGTCGCTTATGGACTCGGGTTCACTGATCGATCCCCACGAACGCGCACGGAGGCGTTTATGCGGGAGTATTACACTCATACACGCAATCTTTTTCTCACCACTCGCACCCTCGAGCAACGCTTGGCTCTGGTGCCATCTCCGACACGCGTCAATCGGACTGGAAAAAACTCCCAGCGTGCCGTGAATAAGGGCGAAGAGTTCGATGGGTTTAAAGTGCTCGACGGGCAGTTGCATTTAGTCGATCGCGCCGCCTTACCGGATGATCGGGGCCGAATACTCCGTGCATTTTTAGAAGCGCAAAAGCGTGGGATTACTGTCCACCCCGACTTTGCGCAACTTTTACGCCAGCAGGTTTCTCTGGTCGATCGCTCTTTTATTGCTGATGCCCACTATCAAGCCACCTTTCTCGAAATTCTGAATCAACGGGGTAACGTGGGGCCTTATGTCAGGGCGATGCACGAGGTGGGCTTATTAGGTAAGTTTTTGCCCGAATTCGGCAAGTTGACCAATCTCGTTCAACACGAATTTTACCATCAATACGCGGTTGATGAGCACACGCTGACCTGTGTGACGAAACTCGACCAAGTGTGGGACGCGGATAAGCAGCCTTTCGCCAACTATCTAGATCCATTTAACCGCGTAGAAAGACCGTTCGTTCTTTACCTAGCTCTTCTCTTGCATGATTGCGGCAAAGCCATTCCTAGGGAACGACATGAACTTGTCGGCGCTCGATTGGCTCTGCGGGTGGCTAAACGGTTTCGACTCGATGCATCCACGGCACGGACACTTTCCCTCGTAATCGAACATCACTTGACGATGGTACAGATTTCCCAGCGTCGAGATCTAGATGATCTGGCAGTGATTCAATCTTTTGCCGCCCAAATGGGGAACCAAGAGACTCTTGATTTGCTCACCTTACACACCTTTGCCGATTCCATGGGCACCAGCGATACACTGTGGAACGGCTTTAAAGATTCCCTCCTCTGGCAGTTGCATCATCGGACTGCCGAAACTCTAAAAGGGGGGACAGAATTTATTGGAGAGGAGAAACGTCAAAGGGGCCTTCTTCGGAAGCAAGTTCGGAGTAGTCTTCCGCGGACCTTTGCCGAAGATGAACTCAGTGCGCATTTCGACGGACTTCCAACCCGTTATTTCCGCATTCATTCTGCTCGTGAAATTGCCCGCGACCTCACATTGGTTCATCAATTTATTCATCTGCAACTAACTGAAGAAGATCGAGCCTTGGAGCCTGCTATTCTGTGGCAGGAAGAAAAAGATCGAGGTTGCACTTTGGTTCATCTCTGTACTTGGGATCGGACCGGTCTTTTCGTGAAGTTAACGGGCGCACTCGCGGCGGCGGGCCTTAATATCTTGTCAGCGCAGATCTTTACTCGCTCTGACGGTCTGGTGCTGGACAGTTTCCATGTGACAGATTCGCGCACGGGTGGGGCCCCGGAACCGGCGGTCCGAGATCGATTAGAAAAGTTCATTGGTGATATTCTTGTCCGAAATGTGGACATCGGCCCGGCGGTGGCTCGGGTTGCCGCCCAATCGCGTCCGCTCTATCAGGCGCTTGCAGGGGAATGCCTCGTGCCCTCCATTCGTTTTGATACTATCAACGCACCCGAACCCACCATTATCGATCTTGAGGCCGAGGATCGTCCTGGCTTGTTGTATGCTTTGAGTACGACCTTCAGCAACTTGGGTCTCAATGTGATTCTCGCCAAAATTGTTACGGAGAAAGGGGCAGCAATTGACACGTTTTATGTCACTGAATCGAGCGGACTCCCTGTGCTCGATCCGGCGAGACAATCGGAGATTCGATCCGCCTTGGTGCAAGCAGCACACCCCATTTAATTCGACTGAATCGAAACCTTCTAGAGTGGTTCATCAATAATTCTGCAATTTTCCTGTTGCCACCCTGCCATTTGAATTTCTAGTCTGCGGAGTAACTCACGCTGTTCTGGCGGGCAGACTGGACTGTTTCCTTTCTGCTTTTGGTCGGTAATATTCTTGCAGTAACAACTCAACGCAGTAATTAGGAAATATACACAGATGAAGTTTAATAAGTGGACAGTGGCGTTGGCCGCCACCGGTGTGGTGAGCCTCGCCTCAGTAATGCAGGCCGACGAGTCGCATCCGGTGAACACAGCCCTCAGTTCCACCACCCTCAGCGGGTATGTGGATACCTCAGCCATTTGGAATTTCGGCACTGGTAACACGGTGGCGAAGCGTTTCGTCAACACCGATTCCAGTCGTCAAGACGGGTTCAATCTGAACTCCGTCAAGCTCCAATTGGAAAAGCCGATCGACGAAGGCACTTGGAGTGCTGGCTATAAGGTCGAGACGATGTTTGGCCCCGATGCCGCTGCTCTACCTGGTAAGGTCGGTACAGGAGTTGCGATCAAGCAGGCTTATGCTGCGTTGCGCGCCCCGGTCGGCAATGGTATCGATTTCAAGATCGGTCAATTTGACCCGATCGTTGGTTACGAAGTGACCGACAGCGTTGCCAATCCGAATTTCTCCCGCAGCTTCGGCTTCAACAACCTCGAACCGTTCGGACACACCGGTATCTTGGCCAGCTATCAGGTCAATGAAATCATTGCCGTCAGCGCCGGTGTCGCCAATGGTGACTCTACCTTTGATAATAAAGTTTCTGGCTTAGGTGGTGGTCTTCAAGGTGGCAGTTTGACTGCGGGATCTTCCCGTGGTGTTTTCGCTGAGTCCTCCAAAGTCTATATGGGCGCACTCTCCGTGAAGGCTCCTGAGAGCGCTGGTTGGCTCTCCGGCAGCACCTTGTTCGTAGGTGTGGTCAATGGCGACCGCACTGGTAACAAGAACGATCCGACCTTGCTATACACAGGTGTCACCTTGGCGACCCCGATTGAAGCCTTGTCTATCGGAGCCAGTGCAGACCTACTGTTCAATGCAAACGATGGTGCGGCTGGTAAGAGCTACGCCAACGCCTTAGCGCTGTACGCCGGTTACAAGATCACCGACAAGCTCAAGTTGAACAATCGCCTCGAATACGCTACCTCCGGTAACGGCTCGTTTCTTTTTGTACCACCCAACGCTGGCGCGAACCCTGCGCGTTTGGCCGGCGGTGCTGATAAGGTTATCGGCGAGACGGTCACCCTCGATTACGCTCTCTGGGCGAATGTCGTGACCCGCGCTGAATTCCGTTGGGACCACGCTGCTGATGGCCGCGGCGCGTTCGACAACGGTGCGAAGAATGACTTGAGCCTCTTGGCCAACGTCGTTTACAAGTTCTAAGCAGCATCTCTGCACCAGACCCCTTCCGGTCTTCGGAAGGGGTTTTTATTTGGTGCGCCCTCGGTATTTTACCTTTTATCCGTCTTAACTTCGGCCCTTTATGACTGTTTTCCGACATTTCCCCACTCCTTTAGCCTCTTTGCTAGATGTCGGGTGCAATGTCGGAGCTCTTCTACTCGATATTGAACAACGTTACCCTGGAATTCATCTCGCTGGGGTTGAAGTAAATCTACCTGCTTTCGAAAAGGCTTGCCTCGCACTCCCTCGAGCCGACCTCCGTCATCGTGGTGCCGAAGCTCTTCCCTTTTCGGATAACTCGTTTGATTGCCTCACCTGTGTCGAAGTGCTCGAACATCTCCCTACCGAACTGCGCCCTCTGGCATTGAGGGAAATGCAACGAGTCCTGAAGCCTGGTGGGCGGCTTATTCTTACTGTTCCACACGCCGGTTGGTTTGCTTGGTTCGATTCGAACAACGTGCGTTACCGGTTACCGGCTCTTTATCGGCTGCTTCTCGGAAGCGGACGGCGTGATGCCAATTACACGGCTAAGGGTCGCACTGTCGAATGGCATTACCATTTCACTGTAAAAGAATTGGAAACGCTTACTAGCAATGGCTGGAAACGGATCGCTCTTCGCCGAGGTGGTCTCTTCCTTTATCCGCTCATGGATTGGCTCTGCTGGCCCTTTTATCGACTTGATCTGGTCAATAATCCAATCCGCCTCTTTTTCCAATGGCTCGCTGGTTTAGACTACCGCATCGATTTTGGCCCAGCTTCTTATGGTGTTCTTCTTGCATTAGAAAAGGTCGATCGCTCTTCGCCCAACATGGATTAATGTAGGGTCTCGTTCAAATAAAGTTTCACGTTCTTAGTCGATCGGCCTGATGCAACGATGTCCAAACGTCCGTCCCCATTCAAATCAGCCAAGCAAAGGTCTTCACAGGCCATTCCGTCGTCGTCCACCAGTACTTTCATCCAGCGTTGACCAACGGCAGCGTAGAGCGCGATCCCCACCTTGACACTACGGGGGCGTCCCATGGCTCGCCATCCGGCAATGATCTGCGCCTCGCCTGTCCCTAAGAGATCACCACAGGCCAGCGCATGGGCATCGATCAAGGTATCATCCAAAATCTCTCGACGCCCTAATTCAGGTGTGTTTGGGGCTATTGATGGCGGTGGTGGATGAAAAATGACCACCTGATTCCCGTGCATGGGAGACAAGGCGGCAACCTGCCCGCGTACTGAGTCTAATTGGCGAATCTCTCCGACTCCCCCATTGGCATCGGAGCCAATTTGGCGCGCCGAATTTAGGGCACCGCTGCTAAGGATTTCGAAAGCCCCTTCCGCTGATCCAACGAGGATACGTCGGGTCGATCGATTAGATGGATCATCAAACACCGGATCAAAGTTATGCACCTTGTGCCATTGATCATTAACAGTCTCGATTTTCCAGGGTTGGCGTCGATCTGAGCCTGGCACATAACGCTGAACCTGGGCACCATTACCTTTAGCGTCTTTGTTTCCTCGACCGTGAAGGGGGACGGACCAAAGGCACCAACCCCGGCCGTGCTCACGAATCCAACGAATCCGATGAATTGTGGGTTGATGTGGTAGGGTTATCGGTTCCCAACGCTGAGTTCGATCGGCGGGGGGGATTAGATAAAACAACGCGCCACTATTCACTGTGTCCCCCGGATTCCAACCCGCACCTACGGCGATTTCAGCGCGACCATCTCCGTCGATATCAGTCGCTGCCACACAGACATGATCTTGAGGAGTTAAGTTCTCGGCGATGATATGCTTTTCCCAACCCGGATTGTGGTACCATACGATCTGTTTAGCGTCGCATAAGACTATATCTGGACGAGAATCACCGTCGATATCGGCAGCGGTGATGCCATAGCCAACCGCGATATTGGTATCAATGGTCACGGTTCGGAATTTGGGTTGAAGAGGACCCGCTAGAGAGGCTAGGGAGACTATCAACCCGGAGGCTAGGCAGAGGGACAGGTTCATAATTAAACTTGGGATGAGGTCAAAGACTGAAGGGAGCACGGGCAACCAACAACGAAGGATTCCCTAAATCCCACGGTTTATTTGGCAAGATCATCAGGATTAGACCCTTTCGACTTGGAACCGGCAGACTGTGAGCAACGAATTAAAGTAAAGGGGCGTTGCCGAGTCTCGTCGGGTTTCCCATTCTCCCCGCGCGTTATGAACGACTCGCAGCATCTCGACGAACTCCTTGCTTCCCGCTCTGACCAAGCTCGGCGACCTATTGAACCCTGTACGATGGTTATTTTCGGAGCTTCTGGTGATTTGGCTGCCCGCAAACTAATTCCGGCTCTGTATCATTTGACTGTCGAGAAACTCTTACCGGAGCCGTTTCGGATTGTCGGATTTGCTCGAAGAGAAAAGACCGATGCCCTTTGGCGAGCTGAATTACGAGAGGCGTTGAATTTATTTTCGCGGACCAAACCTGTGAAAGACGCTATCTGGGACGGGTTTGCCCAAAATATTTATTATTGTCAGGCCGATATGGCGGAGTCAGCAGGCTATGAAAAACTAAAGACATTGATTGCCAGTTTTCCTCACGAGAAACTGCAAAGTAACCTCATGTTTTATCTGGCGACGAATCCCAGCCAGTTCGGGGAGGTAACGGCGCATCTCAGTGCCGCTGGCCTTCTGAAAAAGGCGGAAGGACGGGTCACCAACGAGCGGATTGTGGTGGAGAAACCTTTCGGTCAGGACTTAGCTTCGGCCAAAGCACTCAACAATGAATTAACCCGTTTTACCCACGAAAAACAGATTTTCCGAATCGATCACTATCTTGGCAAAGAAACGGTTCAAAATATCCTTACTTTCCGCTTTTCCAATGCCATTTGGGAACGGCTATGGAACCGAGAATGCATCGATCATGTGCAAATAACTGTCGCGGAAAAAATCGGAGTGGGTTCGCGTGGTGGTTACTATGAGGAGGCTGGTGCCATTCGCGACATGGTGCAAAATCATGTTCTCCAAGTCCTTTCTTTGATCGCGATGGAACCTCCTGCCTCGCTCGAAGCGGAAAATGTCCGCGATGAAAAGGTAAAGCTGTTGAAGTCGATCCGAGTGATGACCCCTGCGCAAGTGACTGAAAATGTAGTTCGGGGACAGTACTTTGCGGGTGAGGTTGACGGTGAAAGCCGACCCGCTTATCGGAGCGAAGCTAAAGTAAAACCGAATTCGAATGTGGAAACTTTTCTAGCGATGCGGTTGCACATTGATAACTGGCGATGGTCGGGGGTGCCCTTTTATATTCGTACCGGTAAAAACCTGCCGCTAGGCGCTAGTGAAGTTCGTATTCAGTTCAAAAGCGCTCCCAATATTCTCTTCGCTGCCAAGGACACACTCGATGCCAATTCACTGACCCTCCGTCTGCAACCCGATGAAGGCATGACCCTACGTTTCAATGGTAAGGTGCCGGGCGGCACCACTGAACTTCGTCCGGTTCGAATGCACTTCAGCTACGATTCGGAATTCGGTGCTTACACCCCCGAAGCCTACGAACGCTTGCTCTTGGAATCGATGGCCGGCGACGCAACTCTCTTTATTCGTAGTGACGAAGTGGAGACCGCTTGGCGCATCGTAGATGCCATTCATCAAGCGTGGATTGGTAAATCACTTACGAACCGAGAATTCTACGCTGCAGGTACCTGGGGGCCTGCCGCTGCCGCTGACCTACTGGCCAAATCCGGTCACGAATGGAAGAATCCGCAACCGCGGCACTAGTCCCTTTGCTAGTTCAATTTCCATGCGTACTGTCCTCGAAAGTCTTCCAGATTTCCGTCTTGGATCAGCCGACATCTGGACGTCGGGTCAGCCTGATCTGGTACAACTAGCCTCACTCGCCGCTGAAGGCATCCAGTGGGTCATTAATTTGGGTGTCCTAGACTCACCCTACGCTCACCCTGAGGAGCGACAGGTGGTGGAATCTGCTGGAATGGATTACGTGCATATTCCGGTGCTCTTTAATCATCCTAAACAGGCTGATTATTTAAAATTCGAAGCTGAACTTCTAAGACGTGCTGGGCAACGTCTCCTCATCCATTGCGTTCGGAATTTTCGGGTCTCCGCTTTTCTAACCCTTTACCGAGTGCGTCATCAGGGTTGGTCCCGTGAAAAAGCCCTAGATGCTCTGACGACTTTCTGGAGATCAGAACCAGCGTGGAGTGAGCTTTTGGAGTCCCTATTTTTCCCTGCTATGAAGTCACAATCACACTCTGCCCAAGCTGCGTCTGTTCTTTGATTATTCCTTGTCGTACTGACGGCTGAAGTCGAGGACGACTTGCCTCTGTTCCCCGTTTCGGAGAATGACAATATTCGCCCGGTGTTTGGTGCTGAGGTTCTTGAGAGTCTCACCATGGATTGCCTTCACGTCAGCCGGTGATTTGACCTCTTTACCATCGATCTTGAGTACAATGTCCTGCTGGGTCAGGCCAGCCTGTGAGGCGTTGCCAGGAAATTTCACTCCGTAAATAAAGACCCCCTCATTCCGTTGGAAATAGAGATCAGGATTATCGAACTGATTGATGGCTTTAACCGTGAAATCCCAGCGTAAGCATTCGATCTCTTCACCCTCGACCTTGCCCTTCTCGCGTGGAAGCAATTCGATCTTTTGAATCGTCCCTTTACGGGCGAATTCTAGCACCGCCGGTTGCCCCTTAGGCAATAAACCCAGTCGGCGACGCACTACAGGCAAATCCTCGTGGGTAAGACCTGTTACCGCTTCGGCATTGATCTTGATAATCCGGTCACCTGCCACGAGACCGGCCCGACGAGCTGGGCTCTCTGGATCCGTCTCAGCCACGACGACCCCCTCGTTCTCTGGAAAGTAGACATTTCGGTTAAAATCCTTCAGTGGCTGCAACTGAATACCCGTCCAACTCCAATCCATTTTGCCATGCTTGCGAATCTGTTCGGCCACAACGCGAGCAACTTCAATCGGTACGGTGAATCCCATATCACCACCGCCTCCCATCATTCCTCGAGTATTAAGCCCCACGACTTCGCCGGCGGTATTAACGAGGGGCCCCCCTGAATTCCCAGGGTTGATGGAGGCATCTGTTTGTAACCAAGAACTGTATTCACTCGAGCCAGGTAAGAACCGTTGGGTGCAGGAAATAATCCCAATCGAAACGGATCGTGAGAGGCCATACGGCGCTCCCATCGCCATTACAAAATCACCCTCGGTTAGCTGAGACGATCGCCCTAATTGCGCGAAGGTCAGGGGTGTTACGTCAGTTCCACGCACTAGTTTAAGTAAGGCAACATCGGTATCCTTGTCAGAACCGAGTACCTTTGCACCATAGGCTTTGCCGTTGGAGAGCAAGCAGCGAACCTCGGTCGCTTTATCGACCACATGCCAATTGGAAAGCAATTCGCCCTCAGCAGAAATCAAGACACCAGATCCTGAGACCTCTTGGGAAATCCGACGCCCTCCTTGCATATCCTCGCGAATGCATTTGATGAACACCACCGCCGGAAAGACTTTCTCCTTTGCACTCTTCACGACACTGCGGAAATCAAGTTTATCCAGACCTCGCAAAGATAAATCATCTTGCGCTGAAAGATGGCCTAGCAGGGGCAAACCGCTCAACACTGGGGCAAGTAAGAATAGGAATCGGAGAATCACGTTGGGATAAGACTACAACGAAGATTTCCAGTGTCGAGTCGCTCCGAAAAAGACGCTCATTCGACAAGAGCACATTCCGGTGATTGGCAACCACGTCCGATCCACGATACTCACCTCATGCCGGTAACTCACCACGATCTCGAGGCGCGCGAATATCAGATCTTTGCTCCCTATGCTCAGTTCAGCGGAAATACCCGCGGACGCGTCCACGTTGAACTACCGCCCACTTGGCGGACAGAGTTCCAACGTGATCGCGATCGGGTTATCCACAGTCGCGCTTTCCGCCGCTTGGAATGTAAGACACAGGTTTTTCTGAACGGATCGGGAGATCACCTTCGTACTCGACTCACCCATACGATGGAAGTTGCGGCAATCTCGAGAAATATAGCGCGCGCTCTGCGGCTCAATGAAGATCTCTCCGAAACAATTGCTCTCGCTCATGACTTGGGACACTCCCCGGTGGGTCATAAAGGCGAGTCGATGCTCGATCGCCTAATGAAGGATCACGGCGGATTCGAACATAATCGGCAGAGCCTGCGTGTCGTGGAAGTGCTTGAATGGAAATATCCCAAATTTGAGGGGCTTAATCTTTCTTGGGAGGTGCGTGAGGGGTTGGCGAAGCACGAGGCCCAATTCGATACTACCCCGAACGGCACTTCTTTTATTCACCATCAATCGTCGCTCGAAGCACAAATTGCCAACTTGGCCGATGAGGTTACTTACTACAGCCATGATCTCGATGATGGCTTAGATAGCGGGCTTCTTGATGAAAAACGTCTTCTCAAAGAAGTAAAAGTATGGGCTAAGGCGGCAGGTACCGTACGTAAGGAGTTCGGTGTCTTGCCTGAGGAAAGTCGTCGTTACTACATTATTCGGCAGATTATCGAACAACAGGTTCAGGACGTAGTCACGACCACAGAATCTCGTATTTTGGCTTCGGGTGTGGGCAGCGCGGAAGAGGTCCGTGCTCAAAGGAAACCTTTGGTCCAGTACAGTTCGAATCGACGACTTGAAAATATTGAGCTTCGGAAATATCTCTACAAAAATCTCTATTACCATCCGGTGGTGGCCGAACCCAATAACCGAGCTATTCGAATGTTAGCTGAGGTCTTCAATACTTATTTGCAACACCCCAATGAACTTGGCGACACTGCTCAACGCCGAATTAAGACAGACGGTTTGCACAGAGCTACTTGTGACTACGTGGCCAGTATGACCGACCGTTACCTGATCCAAGAACACCACCGTCTTTTTGGTCTGAATATGGGCCTCTAATTGCTTTCCCAGCGGATTTTGATTTGCACCCACGACCCACTGCGACGTTTAGGGGGAACCCCTGTGACTCGGGAGGCCACAAAGAGAATCGGCGGGTCTTGGGATGACACACGGTGTGCACCGCCAAAACCCGCCGGCCTTGCTTTCACACGAAAGCAAAATTAGATCTGAAAAACCAAAGTGAAGTGATTTCGAATGACTTCAAACAGGATTTTTTCAGGGAACAGAGTGTTGATACTGAAACTTCGATCTTAAGGTCAAGCTCGGAAATTCGGCTAGGTCAAAGTATTCTCAATGATACTCAAAATGCCACTGAACATTTGTGAAATCTTGGTGACCTTGCCGAGCCAGCGGACTTGCGACAAGAGGCGGTAATTATTCGATCTTAAGAAAAACGAGTGATTCCTTGGGGGATTCAGTTCCCGGCCTCGATCAGAAGTTCGAGCCCATATTCCGGTTGATTGTTGGTTGAGGGTTGGGCGGTAAATGTTGTGGGGAAAAAGAGCCAGTAACGCGTAATTGCTCCTGATTGAGGTTTTAAAACGGGGTTTACGCTCGCAGGCACCAAGGTGATTTCCTCTGGAATAGCGAAGCGAATCGAGGCTCCAGGTTCTTCACGCGCTGAAAGTTGCCAGTTGACGGTATGCGGCCCAGAAAGAGAAGTGGATGAGAGAGTCCATTGCATCAGGTTTGTACCTCTTACTTTTCTGGAGAGGAGATTTGTCACTTGCCCTTGGGACCAATGACGAAGGGTTACTTGGGATTCAGATTGAGAGGGAAGATCCACCCAGAGATCACGGACGGAGTAGGTTTCAAATTGAGGCACGGGCCTTGGCCGTCGGTCTTGTCCAACTTGGAGATTTTGGTGGCGAGCCATAAACGCCCCGACTAAGGGAAAGGGGAGGGAGACGACTAAGGCCAAGTGAAAGACTAAGCCAAAGGTAAACAGGAGCCATCCTTTGTTTGTTGGTGCACGTCGAACACGTCGAATAGAGGCTCCAACGTACCAAGAAATGAGCAAAAAAGTTATGATCCAAAGGCCATTGAGAATGCGATCCGACTGGGGTTCATCCCTGTGGATTTTGGAAATCTCATGGGCCAACCAAATCGAACCAAAGACAAAACTCGTCGCCAAGAGGAGTGCGCGTGGCCCGATAACAGCAATCAATGTGAGAGTCCGACCGCGAAACGAGGGGGCAGGTCCGCGCATTCGCCGCAACGGAATAGCCCCTAGCAGAGCTCCTAAAAACCCTAGAAGCCCTGAGAACCAGAATCCGAGGAAGATCTGGCCGGCGGTCTGATCGCGTAGTTTCTCACCAACAACCATTGGAAAGATTCCCCCCGCTAAAATCGTACTTCCAAGGAGGGCTAAAACCGAGATGACAAAGGCAACTTTTGATAACTTAGACTGAGGAAGTGCCGGTAGTGGCGTGTCGGTAGTTGCTCCAATGAGCGGTAGAGGCGGCGGGATCATAGATCAAGAATAGCAACCGCAACCCCTGCGTCGAGCTCGAGATAGGTCGACAGTAGATGTGTCAGGCGCCCAAATTAGTTAATCCCTTGCATCATATCTTCCATTAAACCCAAAGTCACAGCTTCAGTGATCTCGTTTACATCGTAGCTCCGCAACAGGCGGCCGGCTAAGCGATCCGGACCAAGAATATCTCGAGAGGAGGCTTGTCCGATAATCTGGGCGGAATCAATTCGGATGGCGGTAACCTGAATATCAGGCGCCGTATAAATCTGGTCGCTAGAAATGCCCGGTACAGCGATTGTGCGGGATGAGATGAGTACTTCTAGCACGACATCGGCCACCTTTTGAAGGGCTTCACGATCCTTGGCGGCAGCTGGACCGCCAGTGGTGCCCAGAAATTCCTGCACTGATCGGTCAGTAAGTAACTGTGAAGCGACTCGTTGATCCGCTAATTTCGCTCCACCCATTCGAAGAGGGCGTCCCATAAGACGTTCGATATCTCGAACGGTCTGGCGATCGGTCAGGCTAGGGACAGGTCGCGAAGTGGTCGTGAAAGTATTCTCGCCGGTCACGCGTTCTTGGGTCCCTTTGAGTGGAGCGATGGCCGCTGCCCCGCCCGCGGAGACAGTGCCCACCACTGTTACATTTTGGCCTAAAGGTGAACTAGAAGCTGAAGTTCCTTGCAAATCTGCTTTCAGTGAATCCGTTGATTCACGGCGACTCATAAGACGGAGGCCGCTCGATTCGTCCACGAGGTCACGGTTAACAAAGAGGACCAAGCGTGGGCCACCAATTTTGGGGTAACCGGCTTTAAAACGATCAATGACAGCCCGTGCCTGTTCAGGAGAAATAAGAGGGGCACGACCGGTAAGCGGTCTTTGGTCGTAGGTGTAACGGGCCGGTTCTGGGCCAGCGTTGGCGGGTACAGTGACAATGGGAGGGGCTTTTGGTGGTGGTGGCGATTTAGCACGCGAATCGGCTAACGTGGACGGAATTCCTGCGACCAGTGCCGCAAGCAAAGCTGTGAAAGGGAGAAATTGGAGAGAGGTCATGGCAATCGGGAGTGGATAATTGACCTGTTTATCGTGCCTCACGCGCTCGGATAGTGAAATTCCTCGCCTTGTCGTTCATCGAGGCAAACTTTACCGTTTCCTGTCCGTTTTCAGTGAGAATCAAAGTTTGCCAAGGAGTTTCGTCGCCAGTGGAAAAGCCCGACAGATCTTTAAAGATACATTGAACTTGGATCTCAATCCGTCGATTCAGCCGGTTTCTTAAATTACCGGCGACCTCAAGTCGACCATCCTCAAGAGGGCGTGTCATCAGTCCAGAGGCGGTAATGCTACGTTGCGCGCGGAAGTTCATTGTGACGAACTGTTCCCGGTTTTCGTAATCATATTTTCCTCCATTACGCGCCGGATAAGCGCCTCCGGCTTGGCCGGTCGAAATGGCACGACTGACACCACCTATTTTTTCACCAGTGCGGGCGCAACCGGTCAGCAGGGTGAGGAGGACGAGGGTGACGGATACGGATTGGGTATTCATAACAGTTGGAAACGGTTCAATCTCTGTCACTGGCAAAAAGGACGGTGTCGCGATCTTTAACGACATCGAAACGAAGCGGACGGGTTCGCGTAACAGTTCCACCGGCATCTACAAAAGTGAGTGTTCCAGAGTAGGAGCCAGGGGCGAATCGACCTGCCCCGAAGCCGAGGAGGTTGGGAAGAGTGGTCCATGCTCGGGTATCAGCTGTGGGAGTTGTAGCCGCACTAATTCCCTTAAAAATTAAACCAGCCACCAGCAGACCGACCCCCGCCTCATCCAAGCCGCTTCGACGCCCAGATTGGGTCGCTAAGATTGCTCCACTAATCAGTGCCGCATCACCTAGACCGCTGGCCGCCCCCTTGAAAACAGCCTTATTCGCAAGAACATGATCCATCTGACGCCCGCCTCGAGTGGTGGCTTGGAAGCTGAGATCATCGTAGGCGGCAGCGTGAATTGTGGCAGGGCCAACGCTTAAAATCGCGGCGACAGCGCGCGATTGGCCTGGCGTGAACTTTAATTGCTCTCGGTATTCGCCCGCGGCGTACTTAACTGGACCACTGCCCATTTCAGCAAAAAGAAGAACATTGGATTGGGGATCATAAGCAGGAGGTTTAGCAAATCGCGCAACTTGAGAGGCCCGTTTAAAGGCGTCTGATCCGTCACCGGCTAGTTTTGTCGAGGCCATTCCATCCAGATAATCGAGTAGCACATAATCGGCTTGGTATTCGTTGGATTCGGCATCGGAGTCTTGAATTTGAGCACTCCGAAAGCAAGCGCGGGCATTGTCAGGTTCGCCTTCCATCCAATAAATGATTCCTCGATAGTAATAAGCCATCACTCGTTCATACGGTTCACCTCGGAAATTTTTTCGTGATTCTTCACGAAATAAACCCCTTGCCTGTTTGGCAGACCGATCACCGGCGGAAAGCCCTCCTAAGGTCAACAAGGCATCATCTAGGAGAGACTTGGCTTCAGCGTGTTGACCTCGGCGGAGCGCATCACCTGCTTGCTGATATTGAAGAAGAACCCGATCCCGCGGCGAAGGCGTTCCGAGCTTGCTGCTCGTCGTTCCCTCCGAAACACAACCCGCCTGAATCAAGGCAAGCCCGCAGAGCACCAACGCGAAGCCGAATCGACGTAGGTTACTAACCCAAGGAATGAAACAGGGACTTAAAATCATGAAGACGAAAGGAAGGCGAGCCGATGTTTAGCGATAGGCCGCATCTTCAAGCCCTTGCTTTTTAACCTCAGCAGAATCTTCCCAAAGGATATCGCTGGTCCGGGCATCAATGAGCTGGAAGCTGTAAAGGATGTAATCACTCACTCCCTTGCGGGTGCGGGTGGTCATGCCTTCGAGTTTGCCGGTCAGAAAGAAATCAGCGCCTTTGAACTCAACCACATTGGGATCGGAAGAACTAGTAACAGATCCGACCTGCTTGAGTTGCTGTTCACGCTCGAGAGTCTTCATACGATCCCGAGCGAGAAAAATAACCTTACCCCGCGCATTTTTATTAAGTTCGGTACGGATTCGAGTGAGAAAAATGTCCTTATTAATAGCAAATCGGGTGCTGTTTTCCACAGGATCAAGAACAATACGAGGTGTCCCTTTTGCATCACGAATCTGAGGTGTGTTCAGAACACTCCGAGCCATTTTATCAGAGACTTGAACTAAATCCTGAGATTCGACACCGGTGCCACCGACGAAACCAGCCTCATCCGATTTCAGGACAGTCACGCCCGTACCGCTAGGATTTCGGACGCCGTTAGAGGCACAACCGGTGGCTAAAAGTCCAGCGAGACAGGCGGTAAGAGCACGCACGAAGAGGGTACGGTTCATAATAATCAGAGGGAACTGAGTCGTTTAAAGGGTGAAGGTCAACGTTCAAAAAGCTGATTTGCAGGATTCATACCGCTTCCATTCATTTGAGCTTCCAAAGTTATAGAAGAAACTGAAGAGGGTTGGGCGGCTTCTAGTGTGGAGCTTTGTTGCCCCTTCAACTCAATTGAGGGTGCTACTTGAACAGTTCGGATGAGGGGATGGAAATGAGCAGTTTCACGACGACTCCGCGCGGTCTGATCCGCTAATGTGCCCAAAAGAAGGCCGGTTCCGGCTCCAATGGCGATGCCTCCGACCGCATGTCGCCCGTTGTTATGGCCAATCACTCCACCCGCGATACCTCCAAGAACAGCACCTGATAAAGCAAGAGAGGGGGTGGGTGGGTTAGGCGGAGCAGCGACGAAGTGGCGTGGAAGACCTTCCTCTGCGCGGCGTTCGTTTCCGACAATGGCCCCAAGGACCGCCCCAACACCGGCTCCAATAGCAATTCCGCCCACTGTATGACGTCCATTGTTATGACCAATGACCCCGCCAGCGATACCCCCCAAAAGAGCTCCACCCATCGACTCAGGACCAAAGAGTTGGGCTTGAACTGGGGCAAGCGCGATGGCAATAGCAACAGAGCTCAGAAAGAATCCTCTCATAAAATCGTGCCTTAGGACGTGGTCCATTAGAGACTATTCATCGACGCGCAAAGAACAAGCGTCAGAAAGATTTTCTCGGGGTTTACTTGGCTGTTTTCCCAGTTCTGTTTCTGTTCTGCCCCGATCCATGAGTGACTCAACTCATCACCAAAAGAAAATCCGAGTTCGGCAGCGTAGCAAAAAGCACGACCCTCGAATTGCTCGAACGAATTATTTTGTTGATCTTTTTTATTATGACCGACGCTTTCGATTGTCCCTTGGATGTGGGCTTCTTTTGGCGCTGATCGTTGGCGTGATACTGCCTAAGATATGGATCAGTTCACCGCCCCATTTAGAGGAGCCTATCCGAGTTAGCATTCTTGATCTGGTTCAAAATCGGGTACTGAAACATAGCGCGCAGGCTCTGTTGAAGGAGGGTAAAATGTCTGAAGCAGTCGGTGCTTGGACGGCGGCCATTGCCAATAACCGCGCCGATGTCCAGGCCTACCGCAGCTTACCAGAAATACTGGCGGAAGACCCGAAACCGAGCCGGAAGTATCTTGGACTGGCCTATGGGCACTCTTCTTTTCTCCTTAAATTAACCCAAACCAACCGTATGGATGTGGCTTTGAGTTCGAGGATCTTGTTGGCATACGGTCTCTATCCCCAAGTGATTAAATGGGTGAGTGCTAGTCCGTCGGAATCGGAACCAGAGTCCGTTGAAAATCGTCTTGTGGCGCTGTTTGAGACAGATCAAATGGAAGAGTTTGGTCGAATTTGGGCTTCTGACTCGCGACGACTAAGCACCCGATCCCTCGCTTCTTTATATGCAGCGGCTTGGGCTGCGGGCTGGGGGCCACGCGCTGTAGCTGGGGAGGCACGGGCGGATGTAGAAAAGGCTGCAGCCGCTGGGAATAAACGCAGGCAGGCGCTACAACTTTTGCTGACCTTACATTATTCTCGGCTCGATATCGTCAGCTATGAATCAACCCTTTCTCAATTGGAAACGATAGCAGAGGCCCGAGTTATTGATTCGGTTCGGCTCTGGATATTGCTGGATCAATCGGGACACCGAACTCGGGCGATAGAATTAGCCGGTGGATATTCGGTTCAAGCGGAAACTGGGGCGGAAGCTGAACTGCTTATTCAGACTTGGCGCCGGCTCGGTTTGACGAGTTTAGCCCTAGAATATGCCCGTAAACAGGTGGCCAATTTTGACTATTGTCCGGGGCTCTGGACCGCATTTGCCAGTTTACTTATTGAAGCGAAAAATTGGGATGAACTCCAGCGAATGGCAACCAGCGTGCGAGAGGGAGGGTTGAATATCGGGTATACTGCTTGGGTTTCGTTCCTTGAAGGTTTAGTGGACCATTATCAAAACCGTGCTACCTCGGCTACAAATCAGTTTTTTGCTTCAGCCACTAATGCCTTTAGTAATCCACTCCTCGGATTTTCAAGTGCTGCAACGATGCGACAACTCGGATACCCGACCCCGGCGACCCTGTTGTTACAAAACCTTCAGGGGCAATTTACCAACAGCTTGATTTTTTGGGCGTCTCTGCAGAGTGCGGCTTATGAGGGTCGCAATGCCGATGCCATTTTGGAAGCCAGCGAACAACTTTATCTTCTCCAACCCACCTACGCGATCGCCGCTAATAATTTTGCTGTAGCACTCCTAACTCAACGTGTTCGGTTAGATGATACCCTGGAGATTACCCAAAATTTGTTCGCTCAATATCCCGACTCTGCTGCTGTCCGAATCAATCAAGCCTCTGCGCTGATTCGGAGCCGGCGTCTCGATGAGGCGCTGCCGGTTCTTCAGGGGCTAAAAGCGTTAACGATGGGTGAGTCCGAGCAGTCCTTTGCTCAACTCGCATGGTTTGAATATCACGATGCCCGCGAGTCTATCGATGAGGCATTAACGGTAGCGGATCAGATCGAGAAACGCTTTCTTTTTGAGGGTCAAAAGGTATGGCTACTGACCCGAATGACCGCCTTAAAGGCACGAAACCGAAACCACTTAAAGCAGGTGAACCTTTGGCACCTGTTCAAGGATACCGAATTCCAGACGTTCCCAATGCTTGTCCACTGGGTTTAATTCCGTATGATCAACTCCTTCGATGCACGAACCTGCGATCACACCGGAGCTTGTCGCAAAGCACAATCTCACCCCCGACGAGTACCAACGGGTCCTTGAAATCCTTGGACGCGAACCGTCCTACACCGAGCTAGGTATTTTCTCGGTGATGTGGTCGGAGCATTGCTCCTACAAGAATACTCGGCCGGCGCTGAAGACTTTCCCCACTAAGGGAGATAAGATCTTAGTGGGCGCGGGTGAAGAAAACGCGGGCATCATTGATATCGGTGACGGTATCGCTATCGCCTTTAAGATTGAGTCCCATAATCATCCCAGTGCTGTGGAACCGTTTCAAGGTGCAGCAACCGGTGTGGGCGGTATTATTCGCGATATTTTCACGATGGGCGCACGTCCGGTTGCTGCCTTAAATTCCCTGCGATTTGGTGAACTCTCTAATCCCGAAGTCCGACGATTATTCTCTGGGGTGGTGGGAGGAATCGCTCATTATGGCAACTGTTTCGGGATTCCTACGGTCGCCGGGGAGGTCTGTTTCGATAAAAGTTACGAAGGTAACCCACTGGTAAACGCTTTTGCACTCGGTGTGCTCCGGCATGATCAAATCACCCGTGGTGCGGCTCATGGTATAGGTAATCCGGTGTTTTATGTTGGACCGGCAACAGGTCGAGACGGCTTAGCCGGTGCGGCCTTCGCATCGCAGGATTTGACTGAAGAATCTGCTGAGAAACAGCGTGGAGCGGTCCAAGTTGGTGATCCCTTCATGGAAAAATTGGTCTGTGAAGCCTGCCTCGAATTACTGGCCACCGGCTGTGTGGCCGGAATGCAGGATATGGGTGCAGCCGGGTTGACCTGTTCCACTTGCGAAACAGCTGCACGCGCGGGAACCGGCATCGAAATTGAATTGGATAAGGTCCCCCAACGGGCTCCGAATATGTCGAGCTACGAAATCATGCTTTCTGAGTCTCAAGAACGCATGCTCATTGTTGTTCATAAAGGCCGTGAAGAGGAGGTCAAGGCGGTCTTCGATAAATGGGATTTACCTTGGGCTGAAATTGGCGTGGTCACAAATACCGAACGTATGGTGGTCCGTCACGGGGGGCGCATTGTGGTAGACGTTCCAGCAAAGAAGTTAGCGGATGAAGCCCCGATCTATCAGCGCGAATCCCGCGAGGCCGCCTATATACAAGGAGTTCGAGCCTTTCGACTTGATGGCGTTGCTGACTCCGTTGATCTGCTTGGCGATCTTCAAAAAATCCTCGCTGACCCTACTGTCGCTTCAAAGAACTGGGTTTACAGCCAGTACGATCATATGGTGCGCGATGGTTCTATTGTCTGTCCGGGGAGTGACGCAGCGGTCATACGTATCAAGGCTGATAGTTTGCCTATCACCAAGGCGGAGTACGCCGCACGGAAATCTGGAGCGACCGATGGCTCGGAATTACCCCCGTCACTGGCCGATAAATACGTGGCTTTTACCGTCGATTGCAACGGTGGCTATGTCTACCTAGATCCTTATGAAGGTGGGAAAGCGGCGGTTGCTGAGGCGTGCCGTAACCTTGCTTGTTCCGGTGCTGTACCGGTTGGCTCTACCGATAACCTAAATTTCGGTAATCCACATAATCCAGAGATTTTTTGGCAACTTAAAGAATCAGTTCGAGGCGTGGCCGACGGATGCCGAGCCTTCAATGCGCCGGTGACGGGTGGCAATGTCTCGCTTTATAATCAACGGGGTGCTTTGGGGGCCATTGACCCAACCCCGACGGTCGCTGTGGTTGGTATTATCGAGGCATTTGAACACATCACAACCCAGTGGTTTAAGGACGCGGGTGATGCGGTCATTCTGCTCGGTAACCCAGTGGATACTGTTGATCCCTTGCAAGGTTTAGGTGGAAGTGTCTGCCTTAAGGTTTTGCATCGTATTAAAAATGGACTGCCTCCTCGGGTTGATCTCGAGGCCGCTCAGATTTTACACACGACCCTGATCGGATTGATCCGTGAGGGGGTTGTAAAAAGTGCCCACGACTGCAGTGATGGTGGCTTGGCAGTGACCCTCGCCGAAAGTGGGTTCAGTGGTCAGGCCGCTCGTCAAACCTATCGTTTTCTAGGTGCCACAATTGACCTCTCTATCTTTCAAACTCCCACGACGGAAGGTTCTCCTGTTCGTTTGGACGCTTTGCTCTTTGGCGAGACACAGAATCGGGTGGTTATATCTGTTGCAGCGGTGGATGCCGGTCGCGTTGTAAAACAAGCACAACGAATGGGTGTACCCGCGTCGGTCATTGGTACGGTAGGAGGAGAAACCCTGACTATTCGGACGAGTAGCGGTGAATTTACAACGCCATTGGCCTCCCTGCATGAGGAGTGGTGGAATTCCATTGCGCGGGCTATGGCCTGATCCCTGCTTGCACCTCCTCTTTGGTTCTCTCAGCCTTACATCAATCAACGCGCCCATACGTCATGCCTGATCTTAAGAGTTTATCGACTACGCTCGGTCCCGTTTGGCCGGGTATTATCCGTCGCTATGCTCGTTTTCTACCCGTTACCGCAGAAACGTCTGTGGTGACCTTATTAGAAGGCAACACTCCCTTGATTTCGGTTCCCAATTTTGCTGCTGCGATTGGTGCTCGGTTTGATTTGCGCCTGAAGTACGAAGCCATGAACCCGACGTGTTCCTTTAAGGATCGCGGCATGACCATGGCTATTACCAAGGCAAAGGAACGGGGAGCAAAAACAGTGGTCTGCGCTAGCACCGGCAACACATCGGCCAGTGCGGCTGCTTATGCCGCTCGGGCAGGCCTCAAATGCGTGGTTATCCTACCTCAAGGCAAAATCGCTCAAGGGAAAATGTCTCAGGCCCTGCTCTATGGAGCTACTACGGTCAGCATTGAAGGTAATTTTGATGAAGCATTAAACATTGTCCGTGAACTGGGTGAAACCGGCTTGGTGGAAGTGGTCAATTCAGTAAATCCGGTGCGGATTGAAGGCCAAAAAACGGCGGCGTTCGAGATTTGCGATGCACTCGGTGATGCGCCTGACTTCCATTTTTTGCCTGTGGGTAATGCGGCCAATATTACCGCCTATTGGAAAGGCTTCCGTGAGTACGCAGACGCTGGATTATCCGATACCCTGCCCAAAATAATGGGTTGGCAGGCGGCTGGTGCCGCCCCATTGGTGTTAGGTTATCCGGTGACACATCCAGAAACCGTAGCGACGGCAATTCGTATTGGAAATCCTGCGAGCTGGCAGGGGGCTATTTCGGCGGCTAAAGACAGTGAGGGAGCCATTCGATCGGTGACCGACGAAGAAATACTTTACGCCTACATGCTGTTGGCTCGAACCGAAGGCCTGATGGTTGAACCCGCCTGTGCCGCACCGTTGGCTGGACTTATCAAGGCAATCGCTGCTGGCGAAATCCCAGACGGATCATTGGTCACGGCCACGATGACGGGGCACGGCTTAAAAGATCCAGATACGGCGATCAAAACTGCAGGATTTTCACCGATCATTGTCCAGGCGACTAAACAGGAAGTAATGGAAGCCATTGGACTCGGCTGATCCCGCTTTGAATCGACTGACTATTCGTAGCGCAGTGAATCGATTGGATCGAGATTCGCTGCCTTCCAAGCCGGATAAGTCCCGAAAATAATCCCGACAGCCGAGCAAATGCCTAAGCCGATGGCCGCCAAATCAAAGGGAATTATCGGTGTGACCTGCATGAAAAAACAAATCAGATTACCGAAAGCGATTCCGGCGATCACCCCGAGGACGCCACCAATTTCGCTGAGAAGAATGGCTTCAGCGACAAACTGGATCATCACACTCCTTTTACGCGCACCGATGGCCCGGCGAATCCCGATTTCGCGAGTTCGCTCGGTCACACTGACCAGCATGATATTCATGATACCGATCCCCGCAGCGAGGAGGGCAATACTACTAAGCGCAGCTGCACCCAACCGGATAGCAGAGGTCAGACTTCGAAACTGACCCACTGAGGATTCATTGGAGACTAATTCAAAGTCATCTTCGATCCCAGGCTCGACTCGTCGCATCGCTCCACGCGCCTGTTCCAAAACGTCCTGATAGGTCTCTCGTCCAGGGGCTTGGACTTGGATAGTCAAAGAAAGTTTTTGGCCATAGAGCCTCAGCGCAGTTCCGAGGGGGATTGCTATAAAATTGTCGCGACTTTGACCAAAAAGAGAGCCGCGGCGAGCGAGCAGTCCGATCACATTGTAGGAAATACCGAGGAACTTTACCGGTTGACCAACCGGTGAACCTAAAGGAAATAGTTTTTCAGCAAGATCCGCTCCCAATACGCACACACGGCGACCTGAGATATCGTCAGCTTCGCTAAATCCCCGACCGCTTTCGACCGTCCAGCTTTGAGTGATGAAACCGTCTGGAGTCACCCCTACCGCTGAAATATTCGGATTCGTCCGAGCGAACTTGGAGGAAGCTTCACCCACCCCGAAAGATGCTGTCGCAGAAACAGCCTGAGCCAAAGTCGACTTCTCCTGAACCCGCTTCATATCCGCAGCGTAAAAACGACGTCGACGCAGATATTTCTCCCAATCATTATCGTCGAAACGAATTGCAGGAAAGCGTTGGAATTGAAAGGTGTTTGCCCCAAGACCACTCATGGCCGTTTCTAGATTGCTTTGTAGAACTCGGATCCCTGTCATCACCGCTATGATGGAGAACACCCCGATAAATATCCCTAGAATGGTCAAGGAAGAGCGCAGGACATGGGTTCGAACGGCGTTTAAAGCCATCCGGATCATCTCGATCATTTCACGAAATCGGCTCATTAATTTTCAGAACGCAAGGCGTCCACAGGATTCATCCGACTCGCTCTCCACGCTGGAATAAACCCAGCAATCACTCCGGTCGTTCCTGAAACAAAAAGGGCAAAGGCAACAATTGCCCACGACATTCGAGCTTCAAAGATTGATCCAGATTCTCGGGCGATATCACCGATTTTCCATGAGATGGGCCAAGCCAGACCGATACCGATAATTCCGGCAATAAGAGTGATGGTCGCTGCTTCGAGAAGGAACTGAATAAGGATTGTCCGTCGTTTGGCTCCGAGCGCTTTACGGATACCAATCTCTTTCGTTCGTTCAGCCACGGACACAAACATAATGTTCATGATTCCAATACCGCCGACAAAAAGAGAAAGGCCGGTGACGAAAAATCCAAAGCTGGCGAGGGTTGTCTTGAACCCAGAGAAAAAAGCGAGGATAGCCTCCTGCTGATTGAGAGCAAAGTCATCCATTCTCCCCGGTTCGATTTTGCGAATCCGACGAAAAAGGGAACGGACCTCATTCAGGGTCTCGTCGACTCGGTCGGGCCGACGTGCTTTGATGGTAATTGTATAATCGGGTCGACGACCGAAATCGCCTTGAAAGCGGCTGACTGGAATTACCACCTGATTGTCTTGATTCCATCCCATCATATTGCCCATAGGCGCCAAGACTCCAACTACTTCGTAGGGTGTATCCTTAATTCGGATCCGTTTACCCAACGGATTATCGTTGGGGAAAAAGGCCTCCGATAAGTACGATCCTAGAACACAAACGGCTCGCTCAGAACTGACATCGGATGCGGTGATCCATCGACCCCGTTCGACCGTTAGTCCGCGAATTGAAAGAGCAACCTCTGTGTTTCCTACCAACCACACTCCTTTGGCACGTCGCCGTTCGTAGCCAACAGATTGTCCGAAATCTTCACACTGCGGAGCAATTGCGGCGGCGGTGGTTATTTGACGTTCTAGTTCGCGGAACTGCTGAAAAGTGATTTCTCGGCGGTTTCGGTAGGTTCGGTAATCATCGAAGCTCGCCCAAGGGAAGCGTCCGATATTAATGACATCGGCACCAAGGGAGGAAACAGACCGCTCGAAGGCGTCGGTCATTCCGTTGAGCAAAGTTCCCACCAAAGTTGCGGTGAGGATGCCGATTACCACCCCGAGGGTGGTCAACCCGGAGCGTAGTTTATTGGCGCGGATAGCAGACAAAGCGATACGGGCCGATTCGCGAATTTCTATCGACAGGGTCACACTATAAACAATGGGGTGATCCCGGCTAAAGCGACCGCCGCACCGTCAACAACCGCCCTCTGCTCTCGGTTAATCTCATCTGCTGCAATCAGGCCGTCACGAATTCGTATCACTCGTCGCGAATGAAGTGCCACTTCCTCTTCATGAGTGACTACAATGATCGTGTTTCCCCGACGCGAAAGTTCTTCAAATAATGCCAATATTCCCACCCCCGTCTTAGAATCTAAATTCCCAGTGGGTTCATCTGCGAGGATGATCGACGGTGAATTCACCAAAGCCCGAGCGATGGCGACACGCTGGCGTTGTCCGCCGGAGAGTTCATTGGGTCGATGGTGCATTCGGTCGCCTAGACCGACATTAGCGAGGGTGGCGCGAGCCCGTTCGCGGCGTTCCTTTGGCGGTAACCCAGCGTAAATGAGCGGCAACTCGACATTGTGCAAAGCATCCGATCGGGCCAATAAGTTGAAGCTCTGAAAGACAAACCCAATTTCGCGGTTCCTAATGTCCGCTAACTCATTGTCGGTCATTCGAGCCACGTTTTTACCATTCAACTCGTAGACCCCTTCGTTCGGTGTATCTAAACACCCCAACAAATTCATTAAGGTCGATTTTCCGGAACCTGATGGCCCCATGATTGCCAAATACTCACCCCGCTCGATCGACAGTGAGACGCCTCTCAGTGCATGCACAGTCTCTGTGCCCATCACATAGTGCCGTGCCAGATTTTCGATGCGGATCAAAGGCATTGGGTCGGGGCGAGTTAGGAGTTAAAGAAGGCCAGAAACACCCGCTCAGGATTTTGTAGGCTCTTTCTTCTTGTCCTCCAGCACTACCGGTTTCTCATCCTCTAACTCTTTCGAAATCGCTTTAAAGCTTCCAGTGATGACTTCCTGCCCTTCGGTGAGGCCTTCGATGATTTCATAAAAGTCGTCGTCACTGATACCCCGCTTCACCACTACCATTTTGGCAGTGTCGCGCGTCTTTAGAAAGACCACCTCAACCGGCTTGCTTCCGTCTCGTACCTTTTTCCCCGCTAAAAACTCGACCTGATCCTTATTCTTGGCCGCGTCGTCCTTCGTATTATCGCTCGGTTGCTCAGTTCCTTTAGGAAACCGAGTGGTCACAGACTGAATCGGCACTGTCACCACATTCGTCCGATAGCGAGTCTCGATCTCCGCCGTAACGCTCATTCCGGGAAGGAAAAGGCCTTTGTCTATCATACGAATGCGGACTTCAAACTTGGTTGACTCTTGCTGGGAGCCCGCCGCTGAGGTCTTGGCTGACTTCGCCACTTGAGTGACCAACCCCTCAAACTTGCGATCTTTAAACGAATCGACATCCAATAGGGTTTTGAAACTAGGCTGAATAAGAATCACGTCCATTTCCCCGACCTCAATGCGTGCTTCCATCTCGGCCAAATCAGCCACTGTCATGATTTCTGTACCGGCCATCATACCGGTACCCGACACCCGTTCGCCGAGCTCAGAATTCAACTTGGAAATTGTACCGTCGATCGGGCTGTAAATGGTGGTCTTCAGTAGATCGTCCTCGGCCCGCTTCAGGCCCGCCCGCCCCATCTCGACCCGATGACCTGCGGCAATGGCGTTCGCCTTGGCTACTTCACTGGAAGTACGGACATCTTCGAACAAAGAGTCGCTAACCAATTTTTTGCTATAAAGCTCGTAGCTACGTTTGAGTTCGGCTTCAGCCTTCCGGGCATTTGCCTCCGCAGTGAGTAGGTCGGCTTGCGAAGAACCTAAACTCGCCTTTTGACTCCGTAGAGTAGCCACGTAGACATCGGGGCGGACTTTCACCAGTAGATCCCCCTTCTTCACTTTTTGGCCTTCTTTAACCGGCAACTCAATGATCTCTCCCGCGACTTCGGAACTGATCTTCACTTGCACTACCGGTTGGAGTTTGCCGCTACCCGTGATTGTTTCGATCAGATTCCGCCGCAGCGCTTTCTCAGTCGTAACAGTCAGCGGTTTATTGCGATTGCAACCGCTTAAAACAACAAGCATCGCCAGCAATGTCAAAGTTGATGATGAATACATATTCGCCAATCTGAAGAAACTGCTGTGACGACCCGCTTTTATAAAATCACTAAAAGGGCTTTATGTCTCTCAGAGACTTTTGCGAATCAAAACTGCTGATTGTCCACGATTCCTAACAACTCCATCTGACCTGAGAACGACCGGATCGGCTGATCAATGGGTCAAGCAACCGAATTTAACAAAAAGGCCAATAAAAACTGCAGAAGCCGTTAAGAGCAAAATTGCGGAGCCTTTGGTGGCAGCGAGAGCAATGCCAGCGGCGATGAGACCCCCCAAGACAATAAAAACAAGAAGTGGAACTAGAAACTTCATTTCAAGGAGGAAGCTACTGTAATCGAATGCTAACTCAAGCCGAGACTAAGGCAGAACGTGATCTTTCACTGGGGCCATTCGCTTATTACGCACCTCAACCCATCGACAAACCCACTCGATCGCCACTCCTACTCAGGCTTGCTCAAAATCGAACCTACGGATTCAATGACAACCCGCTGAGGAAAGTTCACGGCGGCGAGAAAACGATCCGATCGATGCGCCTTCTACACGTTAATCCAGGAAATCTCTTCGGTGGTGTCGAGAGCATGATTTTCACTATGGCCGCTCATTCGAGAGCGGATTCGGGTTTGGATTCTCATTTCGCCTACTGCTTTGAGGGAACCTTTGCCACCCAACTGCGGGCGTTAGGTGTGCCGACCCATCGCTTAGGTGAGGTGCGGGGTCGTTATCCTTGGACCGTCTTGCTGGCTCGCTTCCGGTTGGCTCGACTGCTTCGATCGCAGAAGTTTGACGCGGTCATTTGTCATGCTGCATGGAGCGTGGCGGTCTTTGGTCGGACCCTCCGAGCGGCACACTGCCCCCTCGTTCTTTGGTTGCATGACCCGCCTCAAGCGAGGTTACACCGACTGGAACGGTGGGCGCAGAAGGTCCGGCCCGATTTCGCTTTTTGCAATAGTCGGTATACACAGTCTCTCTTACCGAGACTCTACAACTCCCTTCCCTCGCAGGTGATCTATTGCCCGGTTGCGGCCCCTATCTTTTCTCTAGACAGTCCCTGCAGATTAAGGGTCCGCCGCTCTTTCGAGACTGCCGACAACGCCTTTGTTATTCTTCAAGCGGGACGCTGGGAGCCTATCAAAGGTCACGCAGTCTTAGTCCGCGCACTGGAAAAATTAAAGGCAGATCCCAGATGGGTTTGTTGGAGCGTCGGAGGTACTCAACGGCCACACGAAATCCAATACCGCGAGTCGATTGTCAGTCTAGCTCATGAAATGGGCGTTGGATCTCGGATCCGGTTCCTAGGATGGCAACCGTCGATGACCCCTCTGTTTCAGTCCGCCGATCTTTTCTGCCAACCCAATTCTGGCATCGAACCCTTTGGAATTACTTTTATCGAAGCGTTGTATGCCGGACTGCCGGTTATCGGAACCAATTTAGGCGGCCCCGCTGAAATTGTGACGTCGAACTGCGGTGATCTTCTTGAACCTAACCATCCTAAGGGCGTTGCGGAATGTATTCTCCACTGGATGAACAGCCCAAAAAAAGGCCGCGCAACTTTTTTTCTGTAAAAGAGTCAAAGGCTGAATTTGGAGGTGGGGGTTGGTTGGTTGTTTAGGATTGGGATGGGTCGGAGAAGTAGGCGCGTCCGGTTTCCCACTCATCGGAGGTTTCCATGAGGATGGCGGTGAGGA
>SIAZ01000250.1 GCA_009695405.1 Pedosphaera sp.
TTCATGGAGGGGCTCAACAGCCTGTTCTCGGCTGCGAAGCGCAAGGCCCGCGGGTATCGGTCAGTCGAATATAGAACTACCATGCTCTACTTCGTCGCCGGAAAACTCACCCTACCGTGCTACTGACCCACTGAAAGTAGCGAGGAACCATCCTAGTCAGCGATAGCTGCCCAAAATTCTACTTCATTAACGATCACAATTTTTTCCTTTTCTTCGCATCTGCATCGCTTTTTCGACTTTTCGACCATAGCAAGAAAATGCCTATGCGCTGCTACCATCGTTTCCGACCACAAGGTAGTGGGTTGCCAAGGTCACTTGATTAGAAAACTTACCCTCCCTCGACAAAATATGTTCTCCCATAACATTGCATGTAGCCTTTTCAGATTACCCAGTGAACACAAAGGTCTTGTCCTTAAAAATAATCTCAGGATCAAGCGCACAGAGTCCTCCCTTGATAGACTTGGGGACATTATCTCCACTGGGTACCGATTCCCTTGCGATTCTCGCTTTTTTTGATAATGAGTAAGAAACGAAAGAATCAAAAAAAGCTAACAAGGCAGCGTGTTCTTTTTTGTAGATCACCTTATCACGCAGCGTCCCTATAATGAGACTCTCAATTTCGTCGTACGGATAAATTCTTTTGAGTTAGTCTCGGGTCTGCATCCATTGAAAGAGTCCATCCAATTCGGATTTCTCAATTATTCCATCCGCTACGATGCCGTGAATTATTCCCTGCAATTCTTGAATGCTGGTCGTGATCTCTCCATAATACTCGTTATCAATTCGAGAGTTCTACGGTGACAGGCTATCCTTACCCTCCACCTCAAAAAGCAAATTTCTTTCAGTTTTATCCGCTTACTGAGAGATTGCTTGATGCTAGATAAGAGTCATTCTAAATCCCCACCTATGAGACTCAATCCCCACTTTGGCGCTTGCTTGGCTTTCTTTCTTTCCGGAGTCGCTGGACTTGCTGCCGACTTCCAAATACGAGACGGCGACCGCGTTGTTTTCCTCGGAGATAGCATCACTGAACAGCGCCTCTACACTACCTACATCGAAGCCTATGCCCTCACCCGTCATCCAAATTGGAAACTCAAGTTCCGCAATGTAGGTTGGGGCGGCGACACAGCTTGGCTGCGCCAAAGAGCTCATCCTGACGAAGGTCAACTATTTCGAGCAGAAGGAGATGATTTGTCGGCACGTGTTCAGGATTCGGTCGGTCGCGGTTTAGGGCGAGATGTACTCCCTTTGAAGCCGACCTTCGTGACCGTTAAATTTGGGATGAACGATCACTCCTATCAAAAATTTCGGCCCGACATTTTTAGGGCTTATGAACGAAGCCAAAAGGAAATTGCCACAGTCTTAGGCAAAAATGGAGCACGAGTTGCCTTACTGACCCCACAACCAATTGAGGATCGTCGAGCCGATCCAGACAAGGATGAGCGCAATCAATCACTCCGGAAATTCTCCGACGGACTCCGAGATGTCGCAGCGAATACCGGCGCCGTCTACGTGGATCAATTTGATCCCTTTATGAAGCTAATGCTTACAGCTCGTGCCCAAGATCCAAAAGCTTTTATCGGTGGTGGCGATGCCGTACATCCTGGCCCTGCTGGCCAATTGATTATGGCTTGGGCTGTCTTGAAAGGGCTCGGAGCCACTCCACTGGTGTCTCGGGTCGAAATCGATGCAACTTCATCCAAAGCTCAGGCCGACGGTTGTGCTGTATCGGGCCTTTTAATTAAGGAAGGGCGCGTGACTTTCGATCGGAAAGATTTATCGCTTCCTATGCCGGTTGATTCGCGAGCTGAACCCTCATTGGCACTGGCTCCAGTGCTCGATGATTTGAGTCGTTACGAGCTAAAGATTATCGGGTTGGCCGCAGGTGAATTTGACATCTCTATTGACGGTGAGACTGCCGAGCGAACCGACGCAGCTGCCCTAGCTAAAGGCCTTAATCTAGCCAACGCGCAAGGGCCTATCACCCGTCAGGCGCGGGAGGTCCTAGCAGCCATTTTTGAGAAGAATAACCGCTACTTTAATCGGTGGAGGGATGTCCAGTTGTACACGTTTCCAAAGTGGGCCAATGGAACCGAAACCGACAAACGGCGAGAAATAGAATTGGCGCGTTTGGATAAGGAGATTAACCAACTCGAAGGCAAAATCGACGGCCTTCGTCAGCCACACTCTCATCGATTTGAAATCCGTCCAGCGGTCAAGTAATCACTATCCGCATTGGCTGAACTAACGTCTAGGCTCCCAGAGATTTTAAATCTTTGGGAGCCTTCCTACTTTTCAGAAGCCTACTTCTCAGGTGAGGCTCTCGAAATGCCTTTACTATTGGACCGCAAAACAAGCCCGAAATATGACGTCATTGTCGTCGGATCTGGCGCGGCTGGCGGCCAAACCGCCTACACGCTTGCTATGGCGGGAGCCAAAGTTCTGCTGCTAGAAGCCGGCCGAAACTACGAACCGCCCAAAGAGACCCCGATGTTTAATATCAACGGAACAGCTCCTCTGCGGGCCGCTCCAACTCCCGATAAACATTTTGGATTTTACGATGCGACCGTTGATGGGGGATGGACCGTGCCCGGCAAACCCTACACCTCCCGCCGCGCTGATGATGCCTCTGGCAAATTTCATGTGGCCCGTGACTGGCAAGCGGTAGGATCTAAACAAGAATGGCTTTGGTGGCGACCTCGTATGCTCGGTGGCCGGGCCAATCACTGGGGCCGCATTTCGCTTCGGATGGGTCAGTATGATTTTAAACCCAAGTCCCGCGATGGCCTCGGCCTCGATTGGTCACTGGATTATCGAGATCTCGCTCCGTATTACGACAAGGTCGAGGCACTCATTGGAGTTTATGGAGCCAATCAGACCCCGGAGCTAGAAAATACACCCAATTCGTCTCCGGGCATTCTTCTGCCCCCACCCAAACCGCGTGGGTACGAATTACTGGTGCAAAAACACTGCAAGAAATTGGGCATACCGGTCATCCCCGCCCACATGGCCATCAAATCAGCCCATCCTAACGATCAAAAAACCGCCGAACTCCTGCATCCTGACAATCCCTCAGCACAAAAGATTTTTGCCGATGATTCAAAGAAACGGCTCCCCTGTTTCTGGTCCACACCGTGTGGTCGTGGTTGTAATATTCGTGCCAATTATCAGCCCACTACCGTCCATATTCCACCCGCTCTCGCCACCGGTAATCTCGATATCATCACCGATGCAATGGTCCGATCGGTCTCGGTCGATGACCGGGGGCGTGCCACCGGAGTCCATTACGTCGATAAACCAAGCCAATCGGATCGGCATGTGAAAGCGAACGTCGTGGTCCTTGCCGCATCCGGCTGTGAGTCAGCTCGCATCTTACTCAATTCCAAAAGTGTTCGATTTCCAAATGGCGTCGCCAATTCATCAGGGAAAGTTGGTCGGTATTTGATGGACACGGTAGGAGCCCAGCTCCAAGGACAAATTCCATCCCTAGAAAATCTCCCTGCTTGGAATGATGAGGGCGCTGGAACATCGATTCACGTCTATGCACCTTGGTGGCTCTACAAAGAACAGTTGGCCGGCAAACTAGGCTTCGCCCGAGGCTATCATATCGAAATGAGCGGTGGACGCCAAATGCCCGCGGTCGGGTCCTTTAACTGGCTCACAGAGTCCAATAACGGGGCTTATGGCCAAAAGCTTAAAGAAGACGCACGTCGTTATTATGGATCTGTGATCACTCTGGCCGGTCGAGGTGAAATGATTCCCAACGATAAATCCTTCTGTGAAATAGATCCTGAGGTAAAAGACAAATGGGGCATTCCTGTCTTACGTTTCCACTTCGGCTGGTCAGAGCACGAGACACGTCAAGCGGCCCATATGCAAACGACCTTTAAGAGCATCATCGAAACAATGGGCGGGCGTGTTTTAGGAACGCCGCCAATGGAAGGCCACCAAGCGATCTACACAGGTGGAGCTATTATTCACGAAGTGGGAACCACCTGTATGGGAAGTTCCAAAAAAGACTCAGTGCTGAACTCGTGGTGTCAGTCGTGGGATATTCCTAATCTCTTCGTTACCGACGGTGGCCCCTTTGTCTCCAATGCGGATAAGAATCCGACTCTCTCCATTATGGCACTCGCTTGGCGGGCCTCAGACTATCTTTTATCCGAATTAAAGAAGGGGAATATTTAACCGAGCTCTCCCTATGAACCCTGAAATATCGCGTCGTGATGCGCTCAACTGGTTGGCCTCTGCCTCGGTCTTAATCGCCACTTTACCAGCCGTCGTCGTCGTCGGAGAGCCTGCCACTCCCTCAGGCGCTGGCCCCTTAGCCCAACCTTACGGGACAGATCCTGCGCTGCTCAAAAGCTACAAGCCGGGGGATCTATGGCCGTTGACCTTGACTGAATTACAACGGGCAACCGTGACAGCTCTGGCCGACCTAATCATCCCAGCTGACGATCGTTCCCCCGCAGCGAGCTACGTCGGCGTCCCTGCATTCATCGATGAATGGCTCAGTGCCCCTTATGCTCAACAGCAAATAGACCGTCCCATTCTTTTGGCAGGATTCCTCTGGCTGGAGACGGAAAGTCACCGCCGTTTTCAGACCGACTTTGCTGCGTTAGATTTGGCACGTCAGACCCAGATTTCCGACGACATCTGTTCTCTCTCTAGGGTCAAACTAGGCTTTGAAAAACCAACCGCTTTCTTTCATCTCTTTCGCAATTTGACGATGGGTGGATTCTATACGTCGCCTGCTGGGATGAAAGATATCGGCTTCATTGGTAACATCCCGCAAACTCGTTTTCAGGGGCCACCTCCCGAAGTCCTAGCTCGATTAGGCCTCGGATAAATGCCTTTCTTTTATCCCCTAATCTCGTGTCCAAACTGATTTGAAGAACTTTGTTGAGGTGCCATCATCTCATCTTAGCTATTACGTCAATTCCTTTTATGTGCCGAAAGTTTGTATCCGTGCATTCACGAGTTGACGGTAAGAATCAGTTCCAGAGGAGGTGATCGTCCTTGTTTTTGACCAGGACGCAGAGTTGAAGGAGATGGGTAAGGCCGGGGCGGGTCCAGAACTGACCACTGCCCCGGAGACGGCGCTGAAACTGT
>SIAZ01000251.1 GCA_009695405.1 Pedosphaera sp.
GGGATGCACGGCATATTCCCGCGCGATCTGCGCCACCGTCTTGATGCCCAGCAGCGCCTCCATCCCCACCTTCGCTTTGAACGCTGAACTGTGTCTTTTCCGTTTGGTTTTGGTTTTCATTGGTCTGATCATTTTGTCGTTGATCAAACTCGCAAAACCATAACTTAACCGCTGGTCCAGTTTTCGGGGTCCACCTCAGCCATCAGAGGTCCGCTTTGCTTAAATTCATTGATCCACGCATCAACACGTCGAGGATAAACTCCATTAAGCACAAAGTGAACGAAAGCATCATGACGCGCTTCCTCTGGATTATACCAAGTCATAATACCCAGCATTTCTCCGGCTAGCGTGAATGCAACCTCAATTGGGTTATAGGTTCCACCCCCGCAAAATGTTTCCAAATTCCCGCCATCTGCATCACACAAAAAGACTCGTGCTGCTGTTCCTTTGTGAATAAGCCGCCCCTTTTTATCTACAATTTCATGTCCCAAGGGAGCATCTGTAAAAGCTAATCGCCCGTCAGGGGTTAAAAAGGGACCGTGGATATCGCCTCCATGACCATACGATCGAAACTTCCCCACAATCGCTTCACGCCGATCAGCAATTCCGTCGCCATTTGTATCCTCTAACTTCCAAAGATAGGGAGGACTGGTCACATAAAGGGCTCCCTCATGCCAGAGTGCCCCTTCCGGAAAGGTCATTTTATCAGCAAAAATTGTCCCCTGATCAAATCGGCCGTCGCCGTCCGTATCCTCAAGTCTGCGAACAAAATTAGGTAAATTCTTTAATAGTCCGGCCTCATCAAAATTCTCACCCGCACTCTCACACACATACAGACGACCCAGTTCGTCAAACCCTCCGAGCATTGGGTACTTCACCAAGGGCGGTCCAGCCACCCGTTCTACGACGAAACCGGGAGGCACTTTGATGGAAACGATTTCAGATCCTTTGGACGAAGTTAGGTTTAAAAAGAGACTCAGTGCCAGCAACTCCAACATGCGCTTTAATCGACAACTGTTCACCCCACTTCTTGAAAGGCTTTGCGCCGGTATCAAGTCGATGAAACAAAGCGGTATCTTCACATTTCCACAATACCTACTCCCTCTAAGCGCTGTCTATAAGTTGTTGGCGGTTTAACGGTTTCGTCTGCGTCTTCAAATCGCCACAGAGTGAACAACCCCCTTTTCCCTTTTCTATCACCCCTCCCCACTACGTCTACGGCTTCGCCGACTGAATTTGGTGCCATAGCCTCGTTTTTAAGGGCAACTTAATCCGTCGAGCCTCACTCAAGACCCATTCCGCCTTGATGATTTCCCCTTCATTACCCAATCCAAAATGAGCTTCGGAATCCGACTGCGCTCGATAGGAATCGCCGTTCACGAACCATCGACGTCGTACTCCGGAATGGGTCTCTAGTTCCACACGGCTACCCGAGGTCTCACCTTCAAATCGATATCCAATCCAATTCCCGCGCGTTGGCGCTTCATTGCGCAAAATAAGAAGTCTCTGACGAATCACAGGCCATTGTTCGTAAGTGGTCACTGCCAAGTCCATCCGACCATCACTATCAAAATCGCCTGCCACACTATTCCGACAGTCTTCTGTCAATGCCGTTCCAAGGATCCATGCCCCATCCGAATAGTGACCTTTTTTACCGGCAGTGAATAAACGATTTGCCTGCCAACCGCCGTACGATAAACCACTCTGCTGACGTTTCTCAACGGCCTGACCAAAATACATTAGCACGGCTGGATCCTTGACCGAGGTACCGACATAAATATCGTGCTGCCAAAACTGACGTTCAAAATCGAGACGGTTGGCGAAGGTTTCATGACCATTGACCATTGAAACATCGTCCAAGCCATCATTGTTCCAATCAAGAAGAGCTACCCCCCAAGCCCATCCCCCATAGCGCAAAGCTCTGCCCCGATCAGTAGAGTCCAAAGCCAACCCGCCATTCGAGTGTGTACCTCCAATAAAGACTCGATTCCCAAAGCTCATCGCCGCTCGACGCAGTGTATGTTCCTGAAAATCGGCACGGCCTAGGCCCAAGGAATTCAGTTGCGACACCACCGGCGAATCCATACCAATGACCAACAAATCTGGGCGGGCATCGCCATTAAAATCGGCGACGACATGAGCCATTCCAAAGGAGTGCCGTGTCTGACCGAGGGGCGCTGTGATATCTGTAAATTGCCCCTTCCCGTCGTTCCGATAAATATCTAAACCCGCGAAGTCGCTGACATTGATTAGGTCCAAATCACCGTCGGCATCCAAGTCTATCAGCGATGCACTATAAGACCTGCGGAACCGTTTAGAACCCAACCCTGACGACTCGGTCACATCGGTTAAATGATCGTCATCGTTGCGAAGTAGGAAGGAAGATGCCCCATCATTTGCATCGGAATAAGGCGTTGGAAACTGACCACCCACATAGGGCGCACGATACTGAGTTAGCCACAGGTCTAGGTCCCCATCTCCATCGATATCGCCCGCACTCAGGGATTGGGGATGACGAAGCTGAGAGGGAGAAGTCCAGAGCCGTTGCCAACCTTGATTTCGATAGCGACGCAAGCCAATTGAATCGGCGACGACGACTTCCCTGACCCCATCTCTATCCACATCAGTTAGTACGGCAGCGATAACCCGTTCTGGCGGACCAAAGTCAGCGGGTTCTAATTGCCAAATTCCCTCTTTAAGAACGGCGACTCGTCCCGCTCCAGCCAACGAAAGTCGCGGACCACTCGCTTGATTCTCATATAATAATGGGTCAACAAATAAGCCAACACCATTAGTTGGGATCAGTAAATCAGCCCACAAACGAAAGGCAGATGCGGCTGATTCTGATCGTTCATTCTCTTCCACTTTTAATTCTTGAGGAACAGGGTCAACAGAATGTGTCCATGCGGTATTGGCGGTGAATCGAATGGCGATCGTCGTTAACGCCCGAGGAACCGCTGAAGACGAAGGCAAAGATCGAAAGACGGCTTCACCCCGCAATCGAGCCTCTATTGAAGGTACGCCCGACGCCGTTGGAACATTCGATCTGATAGAGAGGACATCTACTTTCAGCCAAATTAAAGGCAGCCCGCTCGGCCGCTCCAACTCTCGATTAAGACCTGGAAACAGACGATCGAGATCCCCTGTCGCCAGTGCTGACTCGATTCGACTAACAATCGATTGCTCCAAGCGTCCAGCGATGGCAACTGGTGCCCACAGTGTTCCTTCCGCTAATGATTCCGCATCTCGCAGGCGGATAAACCGAGCTGCGGACTGTTCGGCCAGTCTTTCCAACCGTGCTTGTGGAGTGCGAGTTAAACGAATCTGCACAAGCGCCCAAGTGCCCACTCCACTTAAAAGGAGGAAAAGTAAAATTGAACGACAACTCATTAAATCAAAAGCGCCCGGATAACCGGGCGCTCAGTGGGGTATTTTAAAAGTTAGCGACCATTCAAAATCTGTGACAGATTTTGATAAGCCTGCCTCGCGCGCGGATCACTTGCTGCTGCTGCCGTCAGTTCGTCCTGAAGCTGAAACATATGGGCACGCTTCTCGTCTGTCAGGGATCGTTGCATCTTAAGTTGCGCCACCTCCTTAACCACCGCATCCCAATCCCGCTTAGCAGCAACTTCTGGAGCTGCTGCCGCCGCCGCGGTGGCTGCTGGAGTCTCATCGGTTGAGGCAGTCGCTGTTTCTGCTGCGGTTGCAGGGGCCTCTGCTGAAGCCTTCTTTTTGGAACAGGCTCCCACCAGACTCAAAATCAGAACTAACAAGGACCAACGAATCAAATGTTTCATCTCTTTTGTCCGTTTTTCTCCGTTTTCAACGTTTGTAAGCAGGCCCAATCCAGACGTCATTACTTTCTGAGGCCGGAAGAATGGCTTTAATCCCCGCCGGCATTCCTTGCGGTGTGCCGCCACCCATTTCAGTGAACTGCTTATACCGAATAAAACTAGCACTTCCATCCATTCTCCCTATGCCTGATTGACCACCCCAATCTTCATTTAAAACTCCACGTTTGTAGCGGTTAGCGCGGTGCCGTTGAGAAATACCCTCGGTGGGTTGATTGCCAGCATCATTGAAGAGAAAAGGATCGCCCTCAGCTGTCTCCCAAAATAAAATATCTTGGGGACGAAAATTATTAATCTTCCGCGCCTTCCCGCTTTCGTAGCCTGCGAAATTGCCAAGATCAATGATGCAACCGTTGAAAGTGTAACTGGTCAACTTTACATCGCGCCCGGTCCACTCAGCCTTCTTTTGGGCACCAATTTCTGCCAAATCCTTCGGGCAAAACAAAACCTTGGGTGTGATCAAATAACGCCCCAATTGACCCATCATAAAAAAGGGTTGCTGAGCGAGCGACTTTGATCCCGGAGAAAACGGGGATTTGCTATCACCTGCCCCTCCTGGAATTGCTGCCGGAATAACGACTCCAAGCGTCGATGACCCTGCCGACCCGTCGTTCACTGCAGAATAAGCCCATCCCGTCTTGCAACCAGTTAACCCCCATGTCGGTCCCGGAAGATCGTCTTGGTTATCGGAACCAAACATATGCGAACTCAACATGATCTGCTTGCATCCACTTAGATCCACTGCCGAAAGGGCCCGATCCTTGGCCTTGGCTAGGGCGGGCAAAAGCATGCCCGCCAAAATCGCTATAATAGCGATAACAACCAGCAATTCAATCAAGGTAAACCCTTTTTTTTGATAGTGAAGTGGCGACGGGATAAGTCGTCTCCGAATAGAATTAGGAGTGTTTATGCAGGAGTAGTTCATAGGTTGACACAGGTTGATTTAATCAATTAGGGAAACACTCCATTGATGTCAATCGTAGATGAAAAATACCAATCAACTTATCTCTTTAAATACCAATCAACTTATCTTTTTTATAGGATCGAATTTGGATCTAATTCGAGATAATATGAGGTGGACCCCGAAAACTGGACCAGCGGTTAAGTTATGGTTTTGCGGGTTTGATCAACGACAAAATGATCAGACCAATGAAAACCAAAACCAAACGGAAAAGACACAGTTCAGCGTTCAAAGCGAAGGTGGGGATGGAGGCGCTG
>SIAZ01000252.1 GCA_009695405.1 Pedosphaera sp.
CGAAATCTTCGACTACATTGAAATCTTCTATAACCGCCAGCGCCGTCACACCTCCCTCCGAGGCCTTTCACCCGCTCAGTTCGAACTCAAAAATAACTAACCAATAACTCCCTTTTCTCTGTCCGTTTTATCGAAGCAGGCCCACTTTGACTTCGCCTCAGTCACAATTCTCAAACGTGTTCGACAAATTATCATAGCGGTCTTTTTAAAACGCAGAATTGCTCTGTAACCCTTTTGCCTAAACGATCCGGGGCCAACAAATCCGATCCTACCCTTTTCACGCATGAAACATTTCCGTCCCTGCAGCCTCAGCGCGTTCCTTTTCTTGCTCATCTGCGTGCCCGCTTGGCCAACGACAGAAGGATCAAGCCAGTACGCTAAAGCTCTCGCTCAGGCAGGCCGAGAGAGAAAGTTCATCCTACTCGACTTCACTGGATCCGATTGGTGCAGTGCCTGCATTCGCTCACGCAAACAGGTCCTTGACCAGAAGGAGTTTCTAACTTTTGCCGCCACAAATCTGGTGCTAGTGGAGGTTGATTTTCCTGAGAACAAGACTCAAGAACCTACCTTAAAACGACAAAACGCTGAACTGGAAAAACAGTTCAAAGTCGATGGCTACCCGACCTTTATTTTAGTTGACGCTACCGGCCGAGAATTAGGTCGTCAGACCGGTCTGCTTACCAAACCTTCCGCCTTCATCGCCACCCTGCGCCAATGGCAAAAAATCGTTGTGGACTCTTTAAAGGCACCTTGAATTAAACATTTGATTCATCTGCCGTTTTAAAAACTGAAGAGGGAATGCATTTATTTCCCAACCTCTCTTCCTCTTATATCAACATCCTTTTTGATTACACAGAAGGCTCCGATTTTTAAATCGTTGAAGTAGAAAAATGGATCCAAGCCCTAAAAAGCTTTTGAATTCAAAAATTAGCGACCGCGGTTTGCCCGAATAAGAAGCCCGATGCCTACCGTTTGAAAAAGGATATTGGGAATCCAAAGAATATACTGAGGAAAGAGAGCGGTCTGCGTTTCCAAAGATTGGCCTAAGATTATAAAACCGTAGTAAAAAAGTAGCAGGACCAGCGCGATGGCAACGCCAATGTTGGTTTCGCGACGATGCGCCCTGATCCCTAACGGGATACCGACTAGTGTGAATCCAAAGCAGGCAAAGGAAAAAGCGACTTGCCGGTGAATCTGCACTTCAATGGGGGTGGTATCGACTCCCTCGGCATGTCGCTGCTTCCGTTCAGACCGGAGTTGACTCAGGGACATCTCACTGAGCTTTGGCGGTTGGACCTGTGCAGTCCGAAAGTGAGAGATGGATTCGATACGTTCTTCAGCCGAAATTCCCTGCCAAGTCTCTCCCATGAGAAGAAGTCCTTGGCAATCACGGAGCACAAGAGACGTTGGAGAGCGATTGGTATCGCGCCGAAGTTCAGCTTCAGGCGCAAAGAGATCGAGATAGCAGACTCCATTGGTAAAGGCGAAAACACGCACTCCCCGCATCTTATCCCCCTCAATCCGACGAGCATAGAGAGTGACAGAACCGAGTTCGAGATAACGACCTTCGCCGAGGGCGAGGTTTGATCCGTCCTTAAGAATAGATTCTCGCAAGGCTTTGAATTGCACCCGTGCTTTTGGCCCTAGTTCACAGTTAAACCAAGCACACGCCACGCAAAGTAAAGCTGAGAGTGCCACCACAGGCATCACCGCGGATAGCAAACTAATACCACTCGCACGAATAGCGGTGAGTTCTTGGTCGGCACTAAATCGCCCAAAAGTGAGCAACGATGCAGTAAGCATACCAATCGGGAGAGAGAAACTAAGAACAAAGGGGATCAGAAGAATGACTGCTTGCAACAGAAGTCCGAGGCTAGCCTGGGGACTGGCTAAAAGATCTAGGACATCCTTCAACACATTGCCAAGAAGGAGCACGAAAGTAAAAACACCGACAGTGACCAACAGAGTGGCCGACACTTGCCTTAGCAGGTGGAGGTGAAGGGTCTTCATGCGAGTGGCTCAAGCACGCCGCAAACCTGTGTCATCTGCTCCCGATAAGTCGAGCCTACACCAACAGTGGTTACCTCGAGATTTCACCCTATCAGGTGCGAACCTCTATTCAGCCTAGGGAAAAGTTACAGGGCATTCTCAACTCGGATCTCTCCTCTTGCGATGTTGAAACCCAGTTGGATCCCCATCACGAGAGTCTTACTTCAGGTTTCAGCTTTGTACTTAATCGAAGTCGACAGGTCTGTGACTGATCTTTCAAGATGCGCGGCGAGATAATCCGATCCAAGGATTCGCCGAATTGCCGGTTTGAAATCATAAATTTGTTCTAGAGACAACCGCTTGGCCGCTTAACAGAAGGAGGAGGTTCGTACCCAGAGAAGCGCGTGCATCTCTTCTAATTGGGTAATCTTGCCTTGCAAATCCAGTCGATCAATCAAGGTTCAAGCTTTCGGAATCTCGTCGGTTTTACTGTCCTCCGGTTCGACTCTAAGAAGTCTCTGACGGGATTAGGCAATGGCATTGACTCACGTCACCTTTTCGTCACGCACTTTCTTGCCATCAATCACCAGTTTATCGGTGGTTGGGGTTGCTCCAATCAAACTGATTTGCCACTGAATGGCGATGCTTTCAATCTTTGTGTGTGAGACAGATGACAACACGCCTTGAAAGACCGCCCCGCTGGGGAACACTCCCCTTTGCAAGGGCAGGATGTAACCATCACTTGAGTTGTTGATGCTGCCATTGAGTTAGTCGTTTAACAAAACGGTTCACCGCTCAGTAGTTTTGCCCAACTCCCTACAGACACGCCTGATCGACAGTCGCCATCACCGTCCCAAAGCTATGCCGTTTGCCTATCGACTAAACCGCCAATCTTTCAACGAATCAAAACGTTCTAGGAGGCCAACTGCTGGCTTTACAAAGAGTGGTTCAGACGAATCAGCGATCCAATAAAGTTTCAACCCTTACCATGGGCCGCCCGTACTGCTAGTTTTATGGATTGATGCAACCCTGAGATGGGTAAGCCAAGTGATTTGGTGGAATCACGGAGAAAGGGCTACCTCGAACTTTATTCCCAGCGATCACTACCTTTCATGGCATCTATCATTTGGCTGATCAGTAGATTGCATCCTAAGCCAAGCCCTTTACCCTATCCACATTCGATGGATAAAGTTCTTCTTATAGATGACGAGGTCGACGTGCAATACTCGTTCCGTCGTATTTTCGATTCACCAGATCTAGAACTACACACCGCCTCCAGTGGTGAGGAAGCTCTCAAAATGATTCCTCGCATCCAGCCTAATTTGGTACTGAGCGATATCCGCATGGCCGGATTGAACGGGCTCGAAACATTGCGTCGCATCCGGCAAATGGATCCTAAGCTGCCGGTGATTCTCATGACCGCCTATGGCACCACCCAAACGGCGATCGAAGCGATGAAACTGGGGGCTTATGATTACCTACTCAAACCCTTCGATGTTCCCCGACTGAAGCAACTGGTTGCGGACGCTTTAAAGGCGGCGAGGGATATGAGTCAGATCGTCGTGGTTCAACCCCAGTTGGAGCAACAGGACTACGATCTCGGGGTCATTGGCCGCAGCGAATCAATGCAGGAGGTCTTCAAACTAATAGGCCAACTGGCGACATCCGACGCAACGGCCTTGATTACGGGTGAAAGCGGCACAGGCAAGGAATTGGTGGCACGCGCCGTTTACCAAAATAGTCGCCGATCCAAAGAACCTTTCGTGGCGATCAATTGTGCGGCCATTCCTGAAAACCTCCTCGAAAGTGACCTCTTCGGCCACGAACGAGGTGCCTTTACTGGTGCGACATCTCAGCGTATTGGTCGTTTTGAACAATGTAATCGAGGCACCCTTTTCCTCGATGAAATCGGTGATATGGCTCCTGCCACTCAAACGAAGATTTTGCGTGTCCTCCAAAATGGATCGTTCGAGCGTGTGGGCGGTAATACTCCAGTGCAGGTAGACGTTCGTATTATCGCCGCCACTAATAAACCCATCGAAGAAGCGGTGGCTCGTAAAGAATTTCGTGAAGATCTTTTTTACAGACTCAACGTGGTCCGAATTCCTTTGCCGCCACTCCGTCAACGTCGCGGTGATATTCGCCTTCTCGTTGACTATTTTCTTCGGAAAATTGGATCAACTTCTGGGGGCAAAAAATCGATTAGCGAAACGACCCTAGTGGCCTTGGAGAATTTTAATTGGCCAGGCAATGTCCGCGAATTGGAAAACTGCCTGCGCCGCGCCGTCGTTATCGCCAAGGGACCGACAATTCTCCCGAGTGATCTTCCTCCAGATATTTTACACAACAACCTCTCTCGGAATACGAATTCACTGGCGTCGACTTCCTCACCTCCAACCGAAAGTCAGGCTCCTAGCCTCTCCAACTCACCTATTCGTCAACCCATTACTGGTGCAATTGGGGTCCCTCTCGATCTTGCTGAAATCTCTCGATGGCTCTTTCACTGGGCGCAGTCCCATTCAGATTTCAAAATACTCCCTGCCATCGAACGCGAACTGGTGATCGAAGCACTCAAAGAAACTCAAGGAAATCAGGTTCAAGCAGCTCGTATGTTGGGGATCACCCGCGCGACTTTAAGAAAACGGGTCGACAAGTTCGCCATCCGTAGAGAACTTAACGTCACTTAAGTGTAAGCGTACGCCGAACCCCATGGTTCCCAATTCGCCTTCCTTGGGTTTAGCCTGAGCGAATGAACTCAATTAAACCGTCTCGGAAGCGGCGTGGTCTTGCTGAAATCCAACTACTAATCACTGAATTTAAAAGCTCGGGACTCTCAAAGACTGAGTTTGCCGCGACTCTGGGTGTTCATCCTTTTTCGATTGACCGCTGGCTACGGATCACTCATCCAACACAGCCAACACCGCAGCAGCAGCCAGCCCGTTTCATCGCCAGCCAAAACAGTCCGGCCTTCGTTCCCGTGCACCGCACGCCGTCAGCATCAGCGAGTTCTGCCGACTGGCCGGAAATTGTTGCCCCATCCGGTTGGGCACTTCGACTGCTCCGAAGTTTAGCCC
>SIAZ01000253.1 GCA_009695405.1 Pedosphaera sp.
GCGGGGCTCCCTCCGGGCTGGACGCGAAGAGGCCCGTCTGCGAGCGTCCGGGTCAGGCAAAAAGCACGACCCTTGAAGAACCATTTCAGACCCCAAACCATAACTTAATTCCGACCAAAAGTGGTCCAACGATCGGGGTCCACCTTAAACTCGGTTAAGAAAGAGGGCAAAGTCCTCGGATTTTAACCCGAAAAGTGGAGGCATAATTAGGCCCATCCTTCACAAATACGGATAAGAACTAATACAAAAGTCTTTTTTCATAAGACAATTTGATGATTCAGACCGCTTGACCGTTTGCCGATCCCCACTAGGATGATCCCGCTTCGTAGACTGCGCAGTAGAAGAACATTTAATCTTCCCTGAGCATGTTTTTCGATAGGATTAAGACGACTTAAATGAGCACTGCAGACGATACTAACGCAGCCCCCCAGATTTTAAAAATCTCCGAAGCGGTCATCCGCATCGCTGGCAACTCACAAGATGGTATCCAAGCCATTGGCGGATTCCTCGCCCGATTAGCTGGGCGATCTGAACAGGAGGTTATGACATTCATGACTATCCCTTCGACGATTTCGGGAGGGCCGTCCATCTTCCAAGTCCGCATTGGTTCGGGCGAAGTTCTTTCTTCTGGTGACGAAGCGGATTTACTGTTGGCCTTCTACGACCACAGCTATTTAGCCCATCTGAGTTCGCTCAAGCCGGGCGGAATTGTGATTTATGATTCCGACCATATGAAGGCGGATGATATCCCCGTGGAAAATCTGACAAAATACCGTCACTTGGGGGTCCCTATCTCGTCCTTAACCATCGAGGCCATCGGCGGGACGGGGCGAGATAAAGGTAAGAATGTGTTTGCTCTCGGTTTACTTGCCAAAATGTTCGGTCTGAATGTTCCCAAGCTCCTCAAACTTTTAGCAGAACGGTTCACTGGCAAGGACCCAAAGATTGTTGAAACCGCGCTCAACGCCTTCAACGCGGGTCACAACTATGAATTAGTCACGGCCACCGAACTTTTCCAATTTAAGCCGGGTGAAAACGTGGGACAAAGTCAGGTAGTGATGAGCGGTAACGAAGCACTGACCTTCGGCCTGATCGCCGCTGGGGTCCGCTTTGGTGCCGGATATCCCATCACTCCTTGGTCTGATATTATGGAACTTCTTCGCCGAGAATTGCCCAAGTACGGAGGCCAATTCCAGCAGTGCGAAGACGAAATTGCCTCTATCTCTATGGCCATTGGTGCTAGTTGGGGCGGTGGCGTTGCTGTCACCGGATCCTCCGGTCCCGGTATTGCCCTCAAGACCGAGGCGATAGGCTGGGCGTCCATGGCAGAAATGCCCCTCATTGTTGTCGATGTTCAACGGGGAGGCCCTTCCACCGGTATGCCCACTAATATCGAGCAATCCGATATCAATATTGCTTGCTACGGTGGTCACGGTGATAGCCCTCGGGTGGTTATTGCACCAGCAAGTGTCGAAGACTGTTTCTATACCGCAATTGAAGCCGTCAATATCGCCCGCAAATACAGCACCCCAGTGATCATTCTATCGGACCAAGGAATTGCCACTCGGATCGAAGCTTTCAAAGAACCCGATCTAAAGTCCCTCATGCAGGATATATCGCCTGACCTCTCTCCAGTCACTGATCATAAGCCTTATGACCTTTCGGCTCCGGATGGTGTCACGCGGCACATCGCCCCCGGCACACGGGTGGCCAGCGGTAAATACCCTGTGGTAACGGGGCTGGAACACGATGAACTAGGGCACCCAACTGGTTCAGGCAAACTGCATACTCAGATGATTTCTAAACGACGCAATAAACTAAAAAAGCTAGCGTCGGAGTTCCCTGTCCCCAAAATTTATGGTCCCTCTGAAGGGCAAATCCTTCTAGTCAGTTGGGGTTCTGCTCAAGGCCCAGTGCAAGAGGCGGTGAAGCTAGGTCGCGAGCAAGGGCACGCTATCTCGGCTGTCCACGTCCGTTACATCACCCCATTACCTCCTGGTTTAGAAACCATTTTTTCCGGTTTTAACCACGTGTTTGTGGTCGAACTGAATGACGAAGGATTTTCCGGGGTTGGACAATTGGGGGCGCTGATTCGTTCCCACATCCCTGATCCGAAAATCCGAGGTATCACCAAAGTCGATGGCCTGACTTGGAAGGTGAAGGAAATCATCAGCCGCGCCCTCGAATTGGCCAAATAACTCTCATTTAATCTTTCTCCCTTCTCACAGACCATGAGCGAAATAGCCATCCTCAACCTCCCCGCTTCGCGCGGAGCCAACACCAATGCGACACCGGTCCCACTGATCGCGGACGCTGACCGCAAACCGCTTACTAAAAAGGAGGTCTCCGCTGATCACCCCACTTGGTGCCCAGGTTGCGGCGACTTCTCTGTTCTCGCCCTGTATTTTAAGCTGATCGAAAAGCGAAAGATGCATCACGAGAAGATCACCACAGTCGCCGGCATCGGATGCTCATCGCGATTCCCTTACTTCGTCCAGGCGCATGGCGCCCATTATATTCACGGTCGCGCTCTGCCTTTTGCCTCGGGCGTTTCTCTCAGTCGTCCTGACCTCCACGTCTTTGTCTTCGGCGGCGACGGAGACGCCTTCTCCATCGGAGGTAATCACTTCACCCATACAGCCCGAAAAAACGTTAAACTGACCTATGTGGTTATGGACAATAGCGTCTATGGCCTGACCAAGAATCAGACGTCGCCCACTTCACCAATCGGCTTCAAGTCGAAGACCGACGTTTGGGGTGCCAAGGATCAACCGATCAATCCACTCAAGCAGGCGATTGCTGCCGGTGCGACCTTCGTGGCACGCACCTCTCATACCAATCCCAATCACGTTTTACAGATGATGGAAGCCGCCATGGATCACGATGGCTTTAGCTTTATCCAGTGCTTAAGCGAGTGTGTCGAATTTTACCCCGGCGCCTTCGACAATTCTAATCCTCGCAAGGGAGGTAAATACGAACTGGTTCCTGAATCCCACGATGTCACCGACGAGTATGCGGCCTACAAACTTTCTGAGGATCTTCGTCCTGGACTCTTCGGCGTTTTCTATAAAAATAAACGGGCTACTAAAAACGCCAACGAAGCCAGTATTATTGCCGATCTCCAAGGCAAACATGCGGGGCTTGAACCTTGGCAGATTTTGAAGAAAAATTTCGATCGAATGAAGTAATCGTACCCCTTCAACTCTTAACCTCTTCAACTTTACAACGGCCTCGATTTTTATCGGGGCTGTTTTGCTTCTGGCCGATTGACACGTCACCAACTCATTCTCGACGGCCTAGAACAAGGTACCCTCTCTAGATAAATCAAAGACCCATTTACCGCAGATCCTAGATCCAAACTTTGCGGTATTCGTAAGCGGATTTCCATCTTCTCCAATCAAACCTGCTGCCTTAAATGAACAGGCGCATCTTTAATTAAGTGACGACTGAGGATACACGGTCAGCGCAACCGAATTCCCCTACCGGCCGAGATCCAGCACATCGGCGGGGCCCTTCACGACCAGCAACCCTTGAAGGTCGGCATCGTGATCCCGGGTTCGGCCGGGGCGAAAGTCTTCCAACCTCTCTTGGCTTGTGAACACTACTTAGGCCCCTACAACACCGTCGGCGAAAACATCTGATCCCTCGTCTGGGATCGCGTCGACCACCCGGTGATTTGCCTCTTTTTTGGTTCAACTGCTTGACAATACGCCGACCGCGATCCCATTGCTCTAATGGGATCCGCGACGCGTTAACTCAACCTCAAAGCCTCAACAACAACACCCGCTTCCTTATCCTTCCCTGGGTCCAGTTCCCCCGTTCGGGCCATACCCTCCAGCACGTCGTCAATCCAGACCGCATCGTGCGCCATCGCCACGTGCAATGTTTGATCTGAGGTCGATATCTCGAAGAATAAAAACCCGATCGCATCGAGTCCCGCCAAGTCCATAAGAGTCCGCAACTCAGGCTCGAAGTGACCGAACATCAGGCCGAAGTCAAAACCTGCGCATGCGGCAGCTTCAGTGGGGGCAAGTTTGCCAACTTCAAGACTGATGGCTCCCGTCGACTCGACCCGGTTGAGTCTTGTCATTGACAAAAGAGTCGCCGCAACCCCGGTAGCTGGATTCGACGAGATCGGTGGCCGAACCACAGGCTCCTTGCATTGGCTCCACACCGTTTCTTCCTGCCTACTTAACTGGTACTATGAGCCCCCCACGGCGCGGCAGGCAGGCCATTCATTCGGCGGGTATTCTGACAAAATTCAAGGGATGAGAAGAGCCGTTCAGTTTGTTTTAATGACGAGATACGATCGAATCTCTGGCCGACTTACGCTGAAAAAGGCTAGGCTAAGAATCGATTTTCGCATCCCCTAGATTGAGCCTCTTTGGATAGATTGAAACATCCAGAGGTAGGATGACAATGAAAGTGGATCCAATGCCGATAGTGCTTTGGATAGTCATCCATCCACCGTGAACTTCAATCGAGCGTCGTACAGAGGAGAGTCCAATACCGGTGCCTTTGCCGATTGGTTTTGTTGTGAAGAAAGGTTCTTGGAGACGCTGTAAAGTTTCGTCCGACATACCGCAACCCGTATCAGTGATAGTAAAACGGGCAAAGCGACCGTGTCGGATAATCCCTGGCGGCAGAACCGTTCCAGGAATCGTCTCGATTAAAGCCGACTCCACAGTAAGAGAACCTCCGCTAGACATAGCGTCGCGTGCATTAACAAAAAGGTTCATAAAAATCTGATCCATGATGGAAGGATCAACCGTCGCGAGCAGGGAGAAAGAGCTTAAAACGGGCTTGATAAGAATGGCGGAGGGGAAAAGACGCTGACAAACGATTAAGAGGTCAGCTAAGGCAACTGACAAATTGATGTGTAAACGCCGGTCGAAAAGTGCGGCGGGTGGCGCTCGAAAAGTGAGACACCTTCCGGGTCGAAGGGAACGGTTTCTGGCCTTCGAGGTCAAGTCCGAGAAGTTCGCAGCGAGGTAAAACGAGCAGGAGGGCGAGCTGCGAGCCCCCC
>SIAZ01000009.1 GCA_009695405.1 Pedosphaera sp.
TCGGCCCAAGGCCACTTTGGCCTGCCGCCATTGCGAGGCCGAATGGGCTACTTGAACCGTCAGCTTACCCAGTTGTTGCGACTGGGTCCCGCTGTTTAAATTGTCAGGTGTATTCACCAACGTAGGGCAACATTTTCAGCGGCTTATGTTTAGCCGTTTCTTTTACCCCCTTTCCATCGGCCCTTTCCAGCCACCAGCCAAACGCCCTGGGCCTCACCCCATGAAAAGACATTCTAATTCTTAATCGTCTCTAAGCTTGGCATCGGACCCACCGTTGCCAGTTCTCACTGCCCCTTATTTTTCCCTACGGATTCCCGACACTTTAAACTGTATTCAGCTTCATCCATCTTCATAGGCACTTATCAAAAAAGCCAATAAAAGGCCTATTTGTTGGGATTTCTGACTTATCTCCACAGTCTTTTAATAACTGTACGACGATACGGGTTAGGTCCGGTGGCATGGTTGACGGATGTGTTGCGGCGTATTCCACAGGCAACGAACCATACCGTTGCCGAACTCCTGCCTTGGAACTGGAAACCGGCGAAAACCTAATCCGGTCGGTCGACCTTTCTTCCCCGCCTTCGATCGCGGAATATCCTACTTTCGGCAACTAGGGAACCATGAGGTTGGGCGTACGCTTACGTTCAAAGTAGGTTCATTCGACAAGGGTTGGCAGGGTTTAGTGGCAAAGGGTGAGGAAAATAGTTGGCGTGTTGCTCGGCGGGGTGACTCGACTGGAATTGCCTACGCGGGTGGTACTGGAGACACCGACGGAAGCAAGCCTGTCAACGATGGGGCTTGGCATCATTTTGTCGCTATTACCGACAGTGCTAAGAAAGATTTTGGCACGGCGATTTATGTCGATGGTGTTTTAGCTGCCAAAAAGACCGATGCAGCGGTTTTAGGTAAAAATGGCAAGCGAATGATGATCGGGAATAACCCTGACAACGTCGGTCGCTCTTTTAAGGGGCAATTTGATGATGTTGCTGTCTGGAACCGAGTTCTGACTGAGTCGGAAATTACGGCTCTTTATGGAAAAGGAACGGGCGGTACACTCGGATCCATTATGTGGTCCCTCAAAGTTGGCCTAAAGGCGTACTGGAATTTCAATGGTAACTTTAAGGACTCCACCGCGAATAAATTTGACGGTACTGAGAATGGCTCGTCGGCAATTGCCTTCGGTAGCGGCAAGCCTGGTTTCGGTAAATCCATGGTGTTAGACGGCATTGATCAGATGGTAGAAATCACTGGTGGCGAACCAGATGATCTTTCCTTTCAAGGAGCCAGCATGAGTCTTGCTGGTTGGTTCAAGGTTGGGTCATTTGACAAGACTTGGCAGGCTCTTGTCGCCAAGGGCGAGGGCAATAACTGGCGCTTGCATCGGCGCGGTGGAGAAGGTGGGCTAACCTTCACTGGCGGCAATGGCGGAGACACCCCGACGGGTGCCGATATTAATGACGGTAATTGGCATCATTTCGCTGCAATCAATGACCACGATGGAAGCGTCCATGGCGCTGCCGGTGTGTATATGTTCATGGACGGTCAGCTCTATTCCAAAAACGATGGCGAAGCCAATCTCGCTGCCAATGGCAAACGGGTGATGTTTGGTGAAAATCCAGATGCCCGTAATCGGTATTGGAACGGTGAAGTCGATGATGTTGCAATCTGGGATCGTCCAATCTCCGCTGCAGAAATCAGCAGTCTTTATGCTAATGGAGCCGGTGTTCCTCTCGGAATTTTGTTCGGATCAGCTCCTGACGCCGACAAGGATGGAATGACCGTTGATTACGAAGCTCAGTACGGTTTCAACTCCGGTGATCCGACAGATGCAGGTAAGGATTTCGATAAGGACGGAGTCAGCAATCTGGCCGAACAGGCGGCCGGGAGCAATCCAACCAACACAATCGCACCAGTTCTTCTTTCTGCGACTTCCGATGGGTCGTTCACCAAGGTCGTTCTAGTGTTCGACGATCTCGAATCGCTCGATGAAGCTTCCGCATCCAACCTCGCCAACTATTCTTTCAGCCCTGCGCTGACTGTGACTGCTGCAGCTTTGTCAAAGAAAACAGTCACTCTGACGACATCGACTCAGTCCGCGGGTGCAACAGCTTATACTGTCACCGTTACCGGCGTGAAGGATCTCTCCAAGAACGTGATTGATACTAAGAATAAAGCGTCTTTCTACTCCTTTATTTTGAGCAATCAGGGTGTTCTTAGGATCTCAATTTGGAAGGGAATCAATGGGACCCCAGTACAAAATCTCTATGATGATCCGCGTTATCAAGCGGGCACTCCAGACATGATCGGCACCCTTTATTCATTCAATAGTCGCGATGCTATCCCAACAGACTCGCTTGAGAATTATGGTGCAAGCATTGAAGGCTTTATTACCCCAACTGAGACGGGTAGTTATCGTTTCTTCGACTACAGCGATGACGCGTCCCAGTTGTTCCTTAGCACCGACGACAAAGAAGCGAATCTAGTTCAGATCGCCGAACAAACGGGATGCTGCACCTTCTTCACTGAGCCCGACAGCGCCTTGACCTCTGAACCCATCGCTTTAGTGACGGGTAAGAAGTATTTCGTTCGCCTCATTTATAAAGAGGGTGGCGGCGGCGACTACGGCCAAGTGGCTTGGCGCAAAGAAGGCGATCCAACTCCCGCTGGAAGTTTGAAGCCAATTCCAGGTCAATTCCTTAGCTCTGCCAGTGGCTTGCCAGGGGCAGCTGAAGGCGGGTTTGCAACACAGAGCCCGGCTCCGAATGCGAAGGGTGTCTCCCCAGCGGCCGGCATCACCATCGCTCACCGGGACGGTAAGACGGCGTGGACCTCAGCAAATGTAAGCATGAAGGTCGACAATGTTGCTGTTACACCTGTGATCAAGAAAGATGGCACGGTCTTAACACTGACCTACAAGCCTGCTCTCTCCGCAAGTGGAGCAACACATTCCGTAGAGTTGAGCCATTTGGACGCCGGTGGCAAACCGACCACCACAGTTTGGTCCTACACTTCGGGCACCTATAACGGAGTCACAAAAGATTCAGTGGCTTCTTATCCAGGTCTTATGCTGGGTGCTGCAACGTTCACAGCTGATAAATTGGGTCATACCGCCAAGGCGGGTGATAGAGCGATTGACACAGTGAAGGGTGGGCCAGTTGCTGTTTACAGTGATGCCTTCCTCGCGGTTGCGAATGCTGCTACCGCCTCGGATGAATTATCGGTCTCTTTCTGGCAGAAAAAGCATGATACCGCTGATAGTTCTGCTTTCACTTTGGATTCACCGACCGCGGGTAACGGACGGAACTTCCATGCGCATGCCCCGTGGAGCAACCAGAATGTCTACTTTGACACTGTGGGCTGCTGCGACGGCACCACTCAGCGGATCACGTCGGACATCAGTACCTTCGGCGACTACACGACGGGGGATCCTCGCGATAACAAATGGTGGACCAGTAATTGGCATCATTGGATGTTCACCAAGAAAGGTTCTGCTAAGAATATCTTCATCGACGGCAAGCTATTCCTATCGGGTGACAGCACCAATCCGCTGAAGACAGACAGTCAGGCTTTCTATATGGGTTCCGGTTCTGGTGGAGGCGAGCAAAGCCATGGTTTAATCGATGACTTCGCTGTTTTCGGCAAAGCCTTGACGGAAGCCGATGCACTTGCGCTCAACTCTGGGACGCTTCCCAGCGCTCTTACTGGAAAGGGGCTGATCGCATTCTGGAACTTCAATGATGTTCCGGTAGATGCTCCAAAGTTCACCAGCATTGTTCGTAATGCTAATGGTAGCGTGACCTTCACATGGATTGGGGCTGGCAAGTTACAGGCCGCCTCATCCCTCAGTGGACCTTGGGTGGATCAAACTGGTGCGACAAGCCCGGCGACGGTCACCGTTTCTCAGGCGGCTCAATTCGCTCGAATTGTCCAATAAACTGATCTAATCAAAATGCACAAGATGGCTGAAGCTTGCTTCAGCCTTCTTTTTTTGGTGTGCCGGGCAGGGAAGCTCTCTCCAACGGGTTGAGGTCCCGAGCACGCCCGACAAGGGTGTTCGTAGTGAGGCGGGATCTGAAGGAAGTTGGAGGCAAAGCGCAGGTGCCGCTCTTAGCGTGACGCGATCTTTTCCTCCAGCGCTGACAGTTCAATTTGCAGAATTAGTTACCTCGACGTCGAAGAATTAAAAATTTAGGACTTCTATCAAAGAGATAAATTTTCAAAAGTTTAAACTTTTCAAAAAAATTGATTAGCTTCGTGAAATTTATATTCTATCAAAAAATACAATGAATAATTCAAGTATTAGTGATCAAATTCGAGCTCTCAGAGAAGCCAAAGTTCAAAGAAAAGCAGTCGAGCTTCAAGAGAAGGAACTGATAAAAGAGCTTAGAAAACAGCAAAAACAGAAAGTGGATAAGGTTTCGATTGCTGATTTAGCAACTCTTCTAGCCTCATCAACTCAAGCTGTTTTGAATGCAGCCAAAGATTACCAAGAGAAAGGGTTCTCTGTAAAAATTGAAACCGATGAAAAAACCGATTTAAAACCGATTTAATTACAAAATGGAAGCTTCTTGGAAAGAGACTAAAGCTAATTGGAACAGGACGATCCTCTGATTCAGTCATTATTCCACAGCTTGAACTCACTGATTTCAACTCGATTTTTCCGTTTCTTAAAAACGAATTTAACTCGAAAGATATTCGCCAACTCCTAATTGAAAAAGGATTCGGCGAGCGCGTACTTCAACCCATTTTGAGCCAAATTTTGAATGATTCAAGTGGGCAAAAATTATTCTCAAAAGTTGAGGGAACAAACAAAGCTGGAACTCGCTATCGCAAGGTTTAAATAACGACCACGCCTGAAAGGGTTCATCTTTTTAATCTAAGCGCTTCGAAAGGGTGGGGGACGGCACTTAAAACCGTGTTAAATGGGTGAAGCTTCATTTTTGCCCAAATAAAAACGCCGACAATTTCCACCCCAGAAAGCCTCAGAGTCTTTCGCGGTCAGATGCCGCGAATAATCACGAACAAGCCCCTCGACCTGCTCATAGCTTCCGGCCAGAAGGCAGACCGGCCAATCCGATCCAAACATCTACCGACGCGAGCCGAAGACTTCAAAGACAACATCTAAATAAGGACGAAAATCAAGAGCATTCCAACCTTGATGATGCGCCTCGGTCACCATTCCTGAAACTTTACAAAGCACGTTTTCATAATGAGCTAGCTCTCGGATCTGGCTTTCCCAAGGCACCAAGCTCGCCTGTCGGATTAACGGTTTAGCTAAGTGGTCCAAGACGAAGGGTTGCTCTGGAAAACGAGAGACTAACTCGATAGCCGCAGGCAGTTGTTGAGGATAAATTAGAATGTCGTAAGTCAAACCGAACTGTCGTAATCGGTTAATGCCACGAAGGAAATCCGGTTGAACAAGAAAGCGGTCATCTGGTTCATCTTGGGCGATATGTCTGACTCCAACAAACCGAGGATGTCCCGCTAGAGGTTCGAGTTCTTCTTCGACTCGATCCGACCTTAGATTTACCCAACCGACCACCCCCTGAGTCCGAGGATCGGCGTCAGCCAATCCGAGCATCCAATACGATTCAGCGAGGGATTGGCGGACTTGAATAGCAATGGATCCACTAAAGCCCAAAGACCGATGAATCATGGCCAAATCTGCCGGCAACCAGTCTCGTTGAAGCGGCGAACCCGTTGGGATCCAAGAATACTGTGTGGTGTCGTAGCGCCAGAAGTGCTGATGAGAATCCAAGTGCATTTGAGGAGTAAGTCAGAGATTTAGAAATGAGGATACCTTGGATACCTTGATCGACTTAGAAATCGACCCGTTTCAAGGGTTGCTCCCGAGTGTGACCAGAGGCTACCCTTAGGCCGATGCCGAGTGTCGCCGACCAGTTGAGATCCGAGCGTGAACGCCTAACTAGGACAATTCACGACGTAGCCAATGCGACCAACATCAAAACAGACCATATCCGCGCTCTTGAAGCCGGTGATTGGAGAACCTTTGGAGCTTTAGTCTATATCCGAGGATTTACTCGGACTTACGCCAAAGAACTCCGTATGGATGTACCAAAACTCATGGCCGAACTTGAGGCTGAATTGGGGGAGTCTGGTGAGTTCACCGAACCACCCAGTTTAAGCGGTAATCGTAAAGGACCTTTAGATTTCATCACGCTGTGGCTTTCACGAATGAAATGGCAATGGCTTCTTCCGATTGTCCTCGGGGTGGCCTTCCTTTCCGTTGTTTGGATCGGTTACAAGACGTTCCGGTCGAATCATGCAGCCAATAAGATCAGCCTTAAGGCGAGTATCATCACCAATCGAAGCTCGAATCTTCCTCCTTCAATTCAGGCACTGCCCCGTTCCACCAATAGCAATCGATCCAATCGCTGACTTCGAATTCGGGTTGAAGTCCGAACCAGGTCGTTAAATTTGCTAAATTGAAGGCTTCTTCTGTTGGCGCAGAGAGCCAGAGGGCAAGGTTCGATTTAAGATTACGCTGAAAGAGACAGAACCACTGTTATTGGAAGCTAATCAGAGTCTCAAACCGTTCCAGTAGCCCCTCATATTATGGTAGAAAGACCACGACTATTCGACAGATTCGAGTAGGTCCTTTTGGCGTCAGGTTCGAGTCAATTGGGCTCGGTTCTCCACTAGATAACGAACAACCCCGCTGTGCGTCCGACTGAGAGTTCTAAATTCTCAGTAGATTTGTGCTACTTTATAACCCGAATCGAGACAACTGATCTCGGTGGCTGCGACTTAACCTGACCGTCATTCCACCCTTCAAAAGCACTGAATACTCGCCGTGCTGCAAGACCTGCAATTCATGAACGCGTTGGATATTTACGATTGCGGTACGGCTCACCCGCACAAAAATCTCCGAGGGTAAGCGCTGGGCCATGGAAGTGAGCGTCTCCCTTAGCAAATGCGATCGTTTGCCGACGTGGACTTCTACATAATTATCCGCACTCGCAATCCAATCGATCTCCTGAATGCAAACAAAAATGACCTTTCCATTGTTTCGAATAGGAATCCGTTCCGGAGAAGACGCCCCAGCCTTTATATCCTCGAGCATCGCGCCCACTTTGGCCTGCAGTTCCTCCGACTGAGGATTCCGAACTCGTTTGATGATCCGATCGAGTGCCTGCTGAAACCGCTCCCGATCCATCGGCTTTAAAAGATAATCGACCGCATGAAATTCGAAGGCACGCACCGCATATTGATCGAAGGCCGTGACGAAAACGACGGCGGGCGGCAAATCTGCCCCTAACCTTTCCAACACCTCCATCCCATTCAACCTCGGCATCTGGATATCTAAAAAAACGACATCGGGTCGATCGCATTGAATGGCTGAGAGAGCTTCTGCACCGTCACCGCACTCCCTAACCACATCAAATCCTTCAGTCCCCAAAAGAAGACGATGAATCCGTTCTCGGGCTAAAGGTTCATCATCGACTATAAGAGTGCGCAGACTCTGCATACGTTAAAGATGCACGCAACCCGCACCCTGTCTAGGTTCAAGCTAAAGAGGAAGTGGATCGAACGGGAAACTCTAACAGGGCTCGGGTTCCACCACCCTTCATTGATTCTAATCGAAAGATTGCGCATTCGCCGTAAATCTGAGCCAAACGCGCGCGACAATTAGATGTCCCAACACCTGATCCGACCCCTCGATCGAGACTGAGTTCACATCCCGTGTCCTCCACTTCAATGCGGATACGATCTAGAGGCATCAACTGCGCCCGGATGAGAATAGTACAAGCACCAATTGTCGGTTCTAGGCCGTGTTTAATGGCATTCTCAACCAGAGGTTGAAGCAACAAACTAGGAATCTTTACTTTATAGGTATCCGGATCCAGTTGATGGCGAACCTGCAATCGTGCTCCAAACCGCATTTTTTCTAAGGCAAGATAACGGTCGATAAAAGCCATCTCTTCGGCCAGCGGGACCAGAGGATTACCGGACTGATCCAAGGTGTGACGCAACAATCCAGCCAAAGTTACTAGCATAGTGTCAGCGGCATCCACGTCGCGGTACATTAAAGTGCCAATTCCGTTCAACGCATTAAAAAGAAAATGCGGATTCAACTGCATTTGAAGAGCGTACAAACGTGCCGAAGTGAGTCGGTTTTCAAGTTCCAAAAGCCGTCGTTCGCGTTCTTCAAGACTTCGGAAATAAACCAACGCATGGGCGATTGTTACTACCACCCAATAAACAAGGACATTAAAGAAAAAGGTAGCGACCAAGACATAACGAAGAACATCGTTGATTGGTTTTCCTATCCCTCGGCCCGGCAGAATAGGTTCGACAACTAGGGTCCGTAGAAGAATCCAAACAAGCGAAAAGACCACTCCAGCGACACCGTGTAAAACGACCCGGAGTCGCCACTGAGATCCGTCTAAAGGAAAAAAACGAGTCAATCGGAAAGCCGGCAAAGAGAGCACAGCAAAAAGAAACCAATCTGCCAACGCTCCAGAAACTGCCGATACCCAGAGCACTCCATCGCCGAGTTTTGATGCTTTTAGATAGTATTGTCCTGCGAAAGCGAGAGCGATGAGTAACCAGACGAATCCATAGATCAGGACTCTCTTACAAAAAACTTTTTGAGACGGGTTCCACACCTGCACAAACAAAGACTTAAGGTCGATTCTGGTTTGGGGAAGAAGGAATCGCGCGGGCGTGTTAGAAATTTCAACTCAATAAAAGCCTCATCAAGTTTTTGCCTTCGAAATATCAGCCCGAAAGGCTACTAGCTTGCCATATAGAGCGAATAAAAGGTGAGATGGCTGATTTAACACCTCACCGAGCGAACGATGTTCAATTAGAGAAAGAGCTTAGATAGGTTCGGCAATCAAATCGTAGTCGGTGTGGCCGATAATCCGGACCGTAGCAAATCGCCCCAGAGGCAGGGTGCCTCGAACGTAAACTCGACCATCAATGTCTGGGGCGTCGGCTTCACCCCGAGCCATTAGGTAACGACCGGTAAGCTTCGCCAACGAAGCATCTTCGCCTCGGATCAATCCGTGTTCCCAAGAACGGACATTTGCCTTGTTCAAATCTTTGACCGATGCCTCACCTTCAATAAGGACTCGGAGAGTGCGCCCCATAAAGGCTTCAGATACACCCACCGCGACGGTATGCTGAGCGGCCATAGCCAAATCACGACGCTTCTGACGCGTCTTTGGTGACACCTGTTTTTCCATCTTTCCAGCGATGGTTCCATCCTCTTTGGAATAAGCAAAAACACCGAGTCGTTCGAAGCGCGTTTCCTCAATGAAGCGGAGCAGAGTCTTAAAATGAGTTTCGGTTTCACCCGGAAATCCAACGATAAAGGTCGTCCGTAAGGCGATACTAGGAATGCCAGTACGTATCCGCTGGATTAGTTCTCGAATATATTCCCCTGAGGTTTCGCGGCGCATACGCGACAACATATCGTCGTGGATGTGTTGTAATGGCATATCCACATAGCGCGCCACCTTGGGGCATTCGGCGATCGTTTGGATCAATTCATCGGTCCAGTGAGCCGGATGCGTATAGAGCAACCGAATCCAAAAGTGACCCTTGAGTGCGTTCAGTTCTCTCAGAAGAGTGCAGAGCGTCGTGGCATCGACTGGCAAAGCTTTAGTGGCGGCTGTGAAACGATCTGGTGATGCAATGGCTCGGCTGTGGTTGGGTCGTAGATCCAGACCGTAATACGTAGAATCTTGAGAAATGAGATTTAGTTCTTTGACTCCATCGGCAATGAGAGCTTTGGCCTCCGAGACAATGTCTTTCTGAGTTCGACTACGGTGCGAACCACGCATCCGAGGGATGATGCAGAAACTACAAGGATGGTTACATCCCTCGGCGATTTTGACGTAAGCAAAATGCTTTGGGGTTAGTCGGAAGCGGGGTGTCTCAAACTGAGGAATGTAGAGCGGTCGAGCGGTGACATCGACCGAAGGGGCGGCCGCCTCGGCGGCGGTTAAAGCGATCCGAGTTTTGCCAAACCGATCCGTCGGACGAAGAGACTCTTCATGATCGTGAGTGACGGGAGATTTATCCTCGAGTTCCTGAAGGCGACCCTTGACTTTAGAACGAATCGATTTACTGGAATCGGTGCTGACGGAAGGAGTTTGGATTCGAGCGGCTCGCTTTGCGATGGCATCTTCGACCAAAGCGCCAACCTGTTCTACCTGATCAATCCCCATAAAGACATCGACTTCCGGCATAAGCTTGGGAAGTTCATCACGAAATCGCTGTGGCATACATCCTGAAACGATGAGGGCTTGGCCGCGGTTGGAGGCTTTACGCAGTTCATTTTGCTCGAGGATAGTGTCAATTGATTCCTCCTGAGCGGCATCAATAAACGAGCAAGTATTGACGATGACAGCATCGGCTAGGGAAGCGTCATTCACGATTTCGACTCCCGCTTTTAGCAGAGAGCCCAGCATAATTTCGGCATCGACCAAATTCTTGGCGCAACCGAGGGAAATTAATCCGACTCGGCGTGGAGGTGGAACCATTCCCGCTGACTTCATCTTGATCACTGTTAGGCGAGCTTAGAGCGATTGAATATGCAGCGGCAATCCTTCAAACCAAGAGATACGCGACCGGCCTGACTTTCGAGGCTATAAAATAACCTGCGATCTAGGTCTAAACTGAGCTAGACCGAATCCTTTTGGCGGCATCAGGCTGACCTAAATGAGGACATGCGTTTGAGGAGAGAGAATATGCAGTCACTGATTCTATCCATTAAGCCAGCGCACTTTGATGACTGGGAATTTATAGATCGCGCGCCCGAAATGGACTGAGCGGATTAGGAGACATTTCCAGAACCTCGAAGGTCAAGGCAAAGGAGTTCACCCTTCCAATTGCGGATGTAGAGCCGGCCATTAGAAAGTACCGGTGCTGTCCAAAATTTGCCGCCAGAAACTTGGGCTCGGGCTATCTCGTCGTACTTGTCTGAAGAACCTTTGACCACGACCAACTCCCCACGACCTGTCAACCAAAGGATTTTACCATCAGCGGCAGAAAGTGCCCCCGTCTCTGCTTTTGGGCTTTCCCAGACCAATCGACCGGTAGCGATGTCGAAACATTTAAGGTGTGAATCTCCATCGCCACCATCGCCATCGAGGCCATAGACCCGACCATCTAGAACAACAGGGGACTGCATGTGGGCCCGGAGCAATTTATGTTTCCACAGTTCAGTGGCTGATGAGTCAGTAAAGCGGATCGCTGTTGCTCCGGTGCCGTAACCGGAAGTCAGGAGCATAATATCGCCAGAGATCACTGGATCAGCGGCGTTAACATCATATTTTGTTTTCCAGGGATATCGCCAGAATTCTCGGCCAGTGTCGGGTTCGATGGCGATAACATGGCGGAAGCTAAATAAGGCGAGAGCTTGTTGGTTTCCGATTTGGAAGGGGACAGGTGTACTGTATCCACCGGATCCTTGTCCATTTAGCCAGACCTTTCTACCGGTTGTTTTATCTAGCCCGACTCCTGCATCGCCGGCATTAAAGATCACCAGTCCCTTGTGAATGTAGGGAGCACCTGCGAAGCCCCATTCCGGAGTCTTTGCACCCAGATTTGAGGCGAGTTCTTGCTGCCAAACGAGCTCGCCTGTGGAGGCATTAAGGCAGAGCACTCGACCGGATTTAGAAACTGTGTAGAGGCGATCGCCATCCAAGGTGGGGGTGGCACTCGTGCCGCCTTCGTAATAATGATCCGCCAACGGTTGAGGGTAGGAGTAGCGCCAAAGTTCCTTACCGCTAATGCTGTCTAGGCAAAGGATACTGTCGTTGCCTTTGTTTTTTTGCCCATCGTGACCGGTCGTGAAAAGCCGGTTTCCAGCTACGACCATTCCGGAAAATCCAGCACCAACAGCACTCTTCCAAACTTGTTTAGGCTGTCCAGCGGGCCAAGCTCCTAACCAGTTTTTCTCCTTAGAAACACCGTTGGCGTCCGGACCACGGAAGCGTGGCCAATCCGCACCGTAAGCAGAGCCAAGGAGTCCGGTGCTTAGAATAAGACAAGCAAGTGTGCGCATCAGGAAGAAGGGTATGCGTGAAGCTTCAGGCGTCAATGCAGCGTCTCGATCGAATGAAAAAGTGAGACACAGGATTTCTTTCTTCTTTTTGATTCTTGCGCCTTTGAGCTTCATCTTAGAAGGGTCTGAGTCAGCTTGTGCGACAGTCAGACCTTTGATTATGGATTTTGTGTTTTCTTATCCTTGGCTCAGTCAAACTTTTCGATGTTACCTTGTTTTTGTCACTGTGGTGATGGGTGGAATCACCGGCCTTTTCGGGGCTTCGATAGGTGAGATGCCCTCGAGAATCAAGACCGAGATCGAGGGTGTCCCTGCTTTGCCCGATCCAAAGATGGCGCGTCATGGGTTGCAGTTGGCTCGTAATATCGGACTACCGGCACCCGATCTCAGTGCTGCCTTCCTCGAAGATCAGTCTGCAGAAAAAGTAACACAAGCCAAGTCACCTCGACGCCTTGGCATAAAGCGTCCACTAAGTGAGGTTAAACCTGCTGCCGCTGAGTGGACTATTTTGGCGGATGGGAGTCGTGTCTGGACGGGGCAATTTGAATCAGTTGGGGCCTTAGGCATCCGATTGCATTTTACTTCTGTGACCCTTCCTCCTAGGGGCGTGCTCATTGTTTATGATCCGGAAAATCCAGATCAAGCGGAAGGCCCCTTCGATACAGCCTATCTAGCGGGACGCGACAGTTTTTGGTCATCCACCGTTTATTCTGGGGTTGTGGTCGTGGAAGCGCAGGTTTCCGCTGGCAGCAGATTAGCCGAATTCAGTCTCACGGAACTCACCCATAACTATCGTCAATTAGGGGCGGGCGAAGCTAAATCAGCGCAAGCTTGCGAGTTAGACTTCGGATGTGAATTGCCCCAATGGGGAACCGCAGGTGCGGCGGTATCGGGAATTGGAGTTGTCTCGGAGGGCGGGGTTATTTTTTGCACGGGTTGCCTGTTAAATGATCAAGATCCAGCCCCTTTATCTAACTATTATTTAACGGCGGCCCATTGCGTTCTAGACCAAGAAGAGGCTGATTCGGTTGAACTTTATTGGTTGTACCAAACAACCTCTTGCAAGGGCCCCAAACCGAATATTTCCACCGTTCTCCGGACGCGTGGCGGAGGCGAGATTTTGTCGCGTCGAGCACGGGGTGAACAACGTCATCGAAATGATCATATCTTTCTCCAATTGCGCGGCGTAATTCCGCTCGGAGTCACTTATGCCGGCTGGTCGACGAATAGCCTAGCAGTCGATGAAACTGTAACCTGTATTCACCATCCCGATGGCGGTTACAAACGAATTAGTCACGGGACTATCGATTCAATATATTCAACGGACAATTTTTGGTATATTATTTGGTTACCCAATCGAGGTGTGACAGAAGAAGGGAGTTCTGGAGGTCCACTTTTCAACGCAAACAAGCAGGTAATTGGGCAGTTATTAGGTGGATTTTCAAATTGTAAGAATAGTAACCTTGAGGATCAATTTGACTATTTCGGGAGGTTTTCGATCACCTTTGAGTTCGTGCATTACTGGTTGCTCAATGAAGAGTTACCTCCTGTTCCGGTTAATGACGCGTTTGAGTCGCCCAAGATTTTAAACGGTTTTTCTGGCACACTCTCTGACAATAATCTCCGAGGATCTCGGCAAATCGGCGAGCCCTCGATTGATACAATTGTCGGCGGGACCTCGTTGTGGTATGTTTGGACAGCTCCAGAATCAGGTCAGGCCACTTTTGATACACTTGGCAGTGCTGTTGATACTCTTTTAGCTGTTTACACGGGAATAACTCTTGGTGGGATCACCTTAAAAGCGGAGAATGACGATCGTGTCTTTGGGAAAGTGTCACAGAGCAAGGTTGAGTTGACCGTGGTGAAGGGGACCCAGTACAGAATTGCGGTCGATAGTTACGATGCGAATTTCAACCCCGCACTATCGCCGATCATTTTGAATTGGTTTTTGCCAGGAGGGCCAATTGGAGGTGGGGGCAACGACAGCTTTAGCAAAGCAACAACACTGATCGGAACTAATGGGCAAGTTCGTGGGGCTAACCTCAATTACAGCCGAGAAATAGGGGAACCAACCCATCAACCGGTTGGGTTTTCAGCGGCCCGAATTGGGCAACGATCCGCTTGGTGGTCTTGGACGGCGCCTGCATCTCAAAGGGTAACCTTTGATACTTTAGGGAGTTCCTTCGACACAGTGATTGCTGTTTACACTGGGAGTTCCTTGGCATCGTTGATTCCGGTGACCCAGAACGATGATATCAATGGCGGCATCGTGCAGAGTCGAGTTACCTTCGACGCTGAGAGCGGTGCGGTCTACTGGATTGCCGTGGACGGATTCCGTTTGGCAACACCTCTTCAAGTGGACCAGAGGGAAGGCACTATCGTGCTTAATTGGAGTCGGGCAGTTCCACTGATTATCGAAGGGCGCTGGAGCACAAATCTGTTGGTAGAAATTAGTTATGCATCAGAGGTCGGGCGTTCTTATAGACTTGAGTCGACGACAGATTTAGGTCAGGTGCCGGTTGTTTGGACGTGGACCCGATTGGAAAACCAAATTGGTAATGGGTCGACGAAGATATTTGTGGACCCGTCACCGAATCGACTGGAAGTGCAGCGGAAATATTATCGAATCGTCACGTTTTAATAGTGAGAGTTATCAAGATAAAGCATCGATGAGTTATTAGAGTGAGCCATTGTTTAAGATTAAAGAGAGATGTTGCCCTTCTCTTCGGACTTGTATCGACGAGCAGAATGATCCCTATGTAGTTCAATTTCCCCCGTTCCTGAGAAATCCTCTTAGGGAAGGTGGACGATCAATCTATCATCGCCGCTTGCTCCGCGGGGAGTTGCGCCGTTAGCCTAAATCCGTAGATGCATTCTGTACTTATTTCAGGAGGACGGGTGATCGATCCAGCAAACAGTGTCGATGCGTTGACTGACGTCCTATTGACCGACGGTCGGATTGCGGCGATCGGGCTTGGCTTGTCAGCACCCTTGGGAACGGAGCGGGTGGATGCCACCGGTTTGGTCGTCGTACCAGGGTTGATTGATCTTCATGTCCATTTTCGGGAACCCGGCCAAACGGCGAAAGAGACCATATTAACTGGATCACAGGCGGCGGCACGCGGTGGATTTACCACTGTCGTCTGCATGCCCAATACTTCACCCAGTATTGATTCGGCGGCGACCGTGTCATTGATCCAAGAACGCGCTAGGAAATGTCCCGTGCGAGTCGAGATTGCAGGGGCTTTGAGCAAGGGGATTTCCGGTGAAGAATTAGCACCGATAGGTTCATTAGCGAAGGCAGGGGTCGTTGTTTTATCCGATGACGGTCGCTGCATTCAGGACAATGATTTAATGCGACGCGCTCTAGAATACGCGCGTCAGTTTAGATTGCCGGTAATGGACCATTGTCAGGACTATAGTCTGGTGAAAGACGGGGTTATGCACGAAGGGTTGCATAGTCTTCGATTAGGTCTGCGCGGATGGCCCTCAGCCGGTGAAGAAATGATTGTAGCGCGGAACATTCTTCTGGCGGAGCAGACCGGTACACCGATTCATTGCCAGCATGTGAGTTCGGCTGGAAGTGTCCGATTGATCCGTGAAGCGAAAAAACGTGGCGTGCCGATTTCGGGCGAAGCGTGTCCGCACCATTTTACTTTAACTGACGCCTGTGTGGCGGGGAGTGTTGTGTTTTGGGAAACGGACGGAGCGGAGTTGCTAGGGCGAGGAGTGGGTGGAACTGGGCAACCGGAGTGGCCGGTGTACCACACTCATTTTAAGATGAACCCGCCGCTACGTTCAGCCGCAGACCGAGAGGCCATCTTGGCTGGGTTAGTAGACGGCACCCTAGAAATTATTTCTAGCGATCATGCGCCCCATACCGAGTCGGAAAAAGATGTGGAGTTTGATTACGCGCCCTTCGGCATTACCGGTTTGGAAGTCGAATTGGCTTTGACCCTGATGCAACTTTTTCACACGGATCGTATGGGACTTTCCGACATCATCGCCAAGCTAACCCTCAATCCGGCTCGTTTTTTGAATCTCTCTGGGGGACGAGGCACTTTGTCGATTGGGGCATTGGGCGATGTGACACTGATCGATCCCTCGGCCGAATGGGTTTGCGATCGAACCAACACCGCAAGCAAGTGTCGCAATAATCCATTTCATGGTTGGACATTAAGGGGCAAAGTTACTCGGACAATCGTGGGTGGCCAGACTGTGTATGTAAGTAGTTCTTGAAGAGTTTAAGCTGGATATTAAGAGAGATTAAGTGCAAGCTTTCTTGTGCTTTGTAGGTCTTTTTTGCCAATTTCATTAGTTTTTTCGAGGGCTATTCTTGGGGATTTACCACAATCGGCCCCACCTGTTTTCTTGGCGGAACGAAGGGTCACAGGTGCCGATCTTCCGGCAAAATCTAACCCTGTTTCGTCTTGGCTTGACTACGACATGGGGGATCCAAGCCCAGAGGAGCAGGCTTATTTAGAACGAGTTAATCGGGCGCGAATGTGGCCAACTGAGGAGGGCGTTATTCTGGCTAATAGCTCAGACCCAGATTTGTTGAAAGTTTACCAATTTTTCGAAGTCGATCTCCAGCGGGCTGTCAATGAAATTGGAGAATATCCCGCCGTGGCCCCACTTGTGTTCGAACCGAGACTTATTACCGCTGCTCGACGGCACACTGAGTACATGTTGGAGAATGCTGTCCAAGAGCATGATGAGCATTCGCCGGAGACTGGACTTGTTCTCAATACCTCAGCCTCTCGGTTGACGGCAGTGGGTTATCCCTGGACAACACTCGGGGAAAGCATTTTTTCTTATGCGACTTCGCCTGATCACGGTCATGCTGGCTTCGAAATTGATTGGGGACTGGGTGATGGCGGGGTACAGAGGCCGCCTGGTCACCGAAACAGCAATCACACGTCCGCCTTTCGAGAAATCGGGATTGGGGTAACCAACGCCAGCAACACTCGGGTTCAAGATGGGATCAGTCGAATAGTAGGGCCGCAGTTAGTGAGCATGAGTTTTGCGGATCGAACTCTGCCGATGGCCCGCATTACTGGGGTTGTCTACTATGACCTCAACACCAACGGGGTCTACGATGCAGGGGAAGGTGTTTCTGGGGTCCATATTGAAGCACCCGAGGGCCAATCCTCAGCCATGACTCGCCGTTCTGGGGGGTATGCCATCCGAGCAGCAGTTGCTCCCAACACAGTCAGATTTCGTTCCGGTGCCCGAGACTTGGCGACAAATACCATCGTGGGAATATCCGAATCAACGGTGAAACTGGACCTTAAGCTCCCCTCAGTTGTGAGCCGAGTTCAGGGGCCTAGTAACGCTTCGATACGGTCGGGGACCTTGTACTTTTCAAATCAAATGCCTGGGGCAGAAAGGTATCATTGGTCGTCGGTTCGCTTGGAGGGAACGCGAGGAATCGAGGGAGCCAAAATAGGGGCAGACGCTTTTGACGTCGAGGTGAGTTCCGGTTGGAATCCCATTCGCAAAGGAAGTGCTGCGGTGGGTTTAAATTCGTTTCACCTTGTTCACGGCACACCAAGCGATCAGGTGTTAACCTACAGAACCCAGATTCGCCCGAGCACCGCAGGTTTTCTGCGGTTTCGCTCTCGATTAGGATTTTCCACCAGTACGCAGGTTGCTTCGGTGGAGGTATCGGAGGGTGTCAGCGATGAATGGCAACCGGTTTTCACTCAACGCGGATGGGGTGTTGGTGGAACCTCGCAGACATCATACGTGTCGGCCGAAGTCTCCTTGGCCCGTTACGCCGGACGGGATATTCAAATCCGATTTCGTTATCGGGTTGAATCGGGATCTTTTTTCAATCAGGAAACAGCGTCCTTTGGTTGGCACTTTGATGAAATTCAGTTTTCTTCCACTTTATTTCTAATGAATGATCTCGCTGGGGATACCGGAGCAGATGGGGTCTTTATCTTTCAACCGACTCGCTTAGGCCCTTATGAGTTGCGCGCTCAGCCGATATTTAATGGTCGTGCTTTAGAGTTGTCGCCGCCTTTGGCAGTGACAGCAGTGGAGAGCAGTCCGTTGGGAAGTGTGGTGGTGATCGGAGCGTTGCAACAACTTTCGGAGGGGCGACACCGAGTGGGTTTTGATCTTCGCAGCGGTGTGGGCGGCGTATGGAAACTGGAATCGGCGGCGAGCCCATCGGGTCCTTGGGCTGAGGTTTTCGGAGCGACTTTGGCCTTGGAAAGTGCGAATCGATGGACTTTCACTTTCCCTTCACCCGCGAACTCCGTCTTCTACCGAATTCGGGTGAATTAACCGAATTAAAGCGTTTTTTATTCTGCTCAATCCGCTTACTCATGTTGATAGTTTAGCTAATATTAAAAGGGAACGTTTGACGCAGGTTTAGTTAGAGCATTATCTGTAGTGACACGCGAGGGCCCAAAGCATTGAGCTTTGATGAATTGCGTTTGAAAAAGATGAATTTGCTGTTGCGTCTCTGGCGATCGTCCCTCGGGAAGAAGTATGTGATGGCCTTTACTGGCATTGCGCTTTTTGGTTTTGTGATTGGGCACTTGGTCGGCAATCTTCAGGTTTTTGGCAATCCTGATCTGATAAATACCTATGCTCATTTTTTAAAATCCAAGCCCGGATTGATTTGGGGCGCTCGGATTGGGTTGTTACTTATGGTTAGCTTACACTTCGCTGCGGCGGTGACTCTCACCTTGGCAAACCGTGCTGCCCGACCGATTCCTTATGCTGGAGGTTCCGCACCCGGTTCCACTTGGAAATCCCGACATGCGATGGTCTCCGGATTAGTGATCTTGGCCTTCGTAGTTTATCACCTGCTGCATTACACCGCTTTGGTTGGTGGCATTAATGGAACCGGCAAAGACTTTTCCTTACTAAAAACGACTTTGCCCGGATCTAACGACGTTGTCCCCGATGTTTATGCAATGATGATTCTTGGTTTCAAGGTGTGGTGGGTAACTGCCTTTTATTTAATTGCCCAAGCCTTGCTGTTTCTCCACCTCGGGCATGGCCTCGCTTCGATGTTTCAATCACTCGGCTTGCGGAACCACACTTGGTGGCCTCGGATCAGCGCCTTCGCTCGAGCCACAAGTCTGGTGATTTTTCTGGGGTACGCTTCTATTCCGATTGCGGTCCTCGTTGGGGGAATGGGATCGGAGTACGCTCAAAGGGCACTAGCCCAAACGTCCGTTAACGAGGCCAAATAATATGGCGACACTGAATTCTAACATCCCTTCGGGTCCCCTCTCGCAGAAGTGGGAAAACCACAAGTTTAGTTCGAAACTGATCAATCCAGCCAATAAACGAAAATATAAGATCATCGTTGTCGGAGCGGGATTAGCCGGTTCGAGCACTTCGGCGACTCTGGCTGAGTTGGGCTATGAGGTGCACAATTTTGTGTTTCATGACTCTCCACGCAGGGCCCATTCAGTCGCTGCCCAAGGAGGGATTAATGCGGCCAAGAATTACCAGAACGACGGCGACTCAGTGCATCGGTTATTTTATGATACGATCAAGGGGGGTGATTACCGCGCTCGTGAAGCTAATGTTCATCGTCTGGCGGAGGTTTCAGTTAACATTATTGATCAATGTGCGGCCCAAGGAGTGCCTTTTGCTCGTGAATATGGCGGTTTACTCGATAATAGATCCTTCGGTGGTGCTCAGGTTTCTCGAACCTTCTACGCCCGTGGTCAAACAGGCCAACAACTACTTCTCGGTGCCTATTCGGCTTTAAACAAAATGATCGGTGCAGGTGGGGTGATTTCTCACACGCATTCGGAAATGCTGGATCTGGTGGTGGTGAATGGGCACGCAAAGGGAATCATTGTACGGGACCTGCAGACCGGTGGTATCCATCGTCACAGTGCCGATGCTATTGTGCTCGCTACCGGCGGCTATGGAAACGTCTTCAATCTATCCACCTATGCGCGTGGTTCCAATGTCACGGCCAGTTGGCGTGCTTACAAGAGGGGAGCCACCTTCAGTAACCCCTGTTACACTCAGATTCATCCGACTTGCATCCCTGTCTCTGGCGAGTATCAGTCTAAGTTGACTCTGATGTCGGAATCTCTCCGAAACGATGGAAGAATCTGGGTTCCAAAACGGAAAGAAGATGCTAAGAAAGCACCCGCAGATATTGCCGAAAGCGACCGCGATTACTATTTGGAGAGAATGTATTCGGCCTTCGGCAATTTGGCCCCGCGCGATGTGGCGAGCCGAGCTGCCAAGACGGTTTGTGACGAAGGACGTGGCATAGGTAGCACAGGTCTCGGGGTCTATCTAGACTTTGCAGAATCTATTCGGCGTCTCGGTGAAGATAAAGTCCGTGAGCGATATGGTAATCTCTTCTCCATGTACCACGAGATTACGAATGAGAATGCTTACACAAGTCCGATGCGGATTTATCCGGCAGTCCACTACACGATGGGCGGACTCTGGGTTGACTATAACTTGATGAGCAATCTTCCGGGACTCTTCGTGCTAGGTGAAGCAAATTTCTCCGATCATGGCGCCAATCGCTTAGGCGCGAGTGCCTTAATGCAAGGGTTGTCCGACGGCTATTTCGTGTTGCCAAACACCATTGCGACCTATCTATCCACAGTGAAAACAGGGGGGCGACCCGGCACCGAGATTGGGGAATTCAAGGAAGCAGAGGAGAATGTTCAAGGATTTATTCGCAGGGCTACCTCCGGTAAAGGCAGTCGGACACCGGATAGTTTTCACAAGCAGTTAGGTAAACTCATGTGGGAGCACTGTGGTATGGCCCGTAACAAAGCGGGGCTCGAAAAGGGTATTAGTTTAATTAGTGATTTGCGCGAGGAATACCGAACTAATCTCCGCGTCTTGGGCGACGCTGAGAATTGGAATCAACAACTCGAGAAGGCTGCTCGAGTGGGCGATTTTATCGAATTGGGTGAACTAATGTGTCGCGATGCGCTCATGCGTGAAGAGAGTTGTGGTGGGCATTTTCGTGAAGAGTACCAGTACACCGCCGCTGATTCGGAAGTGCAGCAGGGGATTGTCAATGTCGGCGATGTGAAGCGTCGCGACGACCAATTTGCTTTTGTGGCAGCTTGGGAGTTCCCAGAATCTGCGGACAAAGCTCCCATCTTGAATAAGGAACCTCTCGTTTATGAAGAAGTTAAAATGGGAACGCGCAGCTATAAATGATGTTGGTGTGGGCGTTCACAGATCAATATGAGGCGTTGACCTCACCGTTGAGAGGTGGAACGCACGAGAAGACGAAGCACAATTTTCAGACGGGCACTTAGGTCTCCGTCTACAGATCAGATTTGAAAATTCTCTCATGAAAGTGACCCTCAAAGTCTGGCGGCAGAAGAACGCGAAAGCCGCCGGTGAATTCAAAACCTATACCTCACCTGAGCTGAATCCGAACATGTCCTTTCTGGAGATGCTCGATGTGCTCAATGAAGAGCTTTCCAACCGTGGAGAGGAACCTGTTGCCTTTGATCATGACTGTCGTGAGGGCATCTGTGGTACCTGTGCGTTGGTGATTAACGGTACGCCGCACGGTCCGCATAAGGGAGTGACCACCTGTCAGACCTATATGCGGAGCTTCAAGGACGGCGACCAATTGATTATTGAGCCGTGGCGGGCGGGTCCATTTCCTATTATTAAAGATCTTGTTTGCGACCGAAAATCCTTTGATCGCATACAGCAAGCGGGTGGGTTCATTACCGTCCGAACGGGTTCAGCCCCTGATGCTAACAGCATTCCAGTGCCCAAAGGAAACTCTGATTTGGCGATGGATGCTGCCCAATGCATTGGTTGCGGTGCCTGTGTTGCCGCCTGCAAAAATGCGAGTGCAATGCTCTTTGTCGCTGCAAAGGTATCCCATCTCGGACTCATGCCCCAAGGGCAACCAGAACGGTATCGTCGGGTAAAAGCCATGGTAGAGAAGATGGACACCGAGGGATTTGGGGCCTGCACAGTAACCGGAAGCTGTGAAGCGGTTTGTCCCAAGGAAATTAGCCTCGATTTCATTGCGCGATTGAATCGAGACTATGCGGTTTCTCTGTTAAAAGGAGAACCCAAGAGACTCAAGGGTGGCGGAGCAGGTTAATGCTTCAGGTCTTTTTGCTGGTTCGATTCCTGAGAGTTGTACCCAGAGCACAGTACATGATTTACTTTCAGCCGTGAACGATCCCTTCTTCCGTCAGCGGGACTTGGTCTTAAAACATCCCCTCAATGAGCTTGCTCGCTTCTCCCTAGGTCGAGCACTTTACGAGGCTGGCGACTTAGTTGGAGCCCGTGAAAACTTAGATGTGGCACTTTCTATTAAGCCTGATTGGATGGTCGTTCAGATTCTTTTGGGAAAGTGCTCTTTGGCGGAAGGTCATTTAATCGAGGCGAAACAGGCCTTCGAGCGTGCCCTGAAACTAGCCGTGGAGCAAAACCATCAAGGCCCCAAAGAAGAACTCGAAGATCAACTTTCGCAGTTGAAGATTGAAAATTAAGAGGTGACCCTTGTCATCTCACCTATCTTATGAGCCCGTCTTCTTCTAAGTCCCCTCGTCAAGGGTTCACCTTGATCGAACTGCTCGTGGTGATTGCTATTATAGCGATTCTTGCAGGGATGCTTTTACCCGCTTTGGCTCGAGCCAAACAAAAGGCATCATCGATATCCTGCATTAACAACGAGAAACAACTGATGACGGCTTCATTGGTATACTCGGTAGATTTCCGTGATTATTGGCCGCCGAATGGGCAGGGAGATCCGACAGTCAACTTGGCCAATCCTCCCGCCACTTATGTCGCTAAATATTGGGTCGAAGGTCGGGACGGCTCAAATTTTTCTGATACAACCGCCGACAGTTTGATCAATCCGCGAGTCTCGTTGCTGGCCTCGTTTCTTCCCGCCAAAGGGTGCTTCAAATGTCCGGGTGATAAGTTTTCTGAGAGAGTTAATGGGGTAAGACAAACGAACCCGCGCAGTTACGGGCAAAATCCATGGATTGGGTGGACTGATCCCGTCCCTTATGCCTCCGGTGATCTAGGCAACAACACCCTTTATACGGTCTACAAGCGGACTGGAGATGTCACCGCACCGACCGACACCTTTGTTCATGGGGAGATTCATCCTAGGGGTATTTGTCGCCCCTTCTTCGGAGTTCTGATGAGCACCACTGCAACTGGGGCCTATCATGTTCCGGCGAATTATCACGGCCGTTCCTCCAACTTTAATTTTGCGGACGGTCATGCCGAATCACATCGCTGGGTGAGTGCGACCTTCAATAATCCAACGTCGACGGTTGACCATCATTCGGTTCATGCAGAAGGGTTTCCAGGAACGGGAAGTCGCCCAGATCTTCAATGGCTAAGGGAACATACCGCTTTCCGTCGATAAGCTAATTAGGATGAACCCTGTTTTGTCTTGGCGAGTGGCTCAATGGAGCCTCGGTGATGGACGCCCTCTTGCTGATCTAGTCTGATTTTAGGTTTACTTTGTGATGCGATTTCGCCCTCTTGCTGAGTGTCGGCTCTATACTTTTGTCGACACAGCTTACCTTAGAGGCCGTGACCCAATTGATATTGCACGGCAGTTGTGTGACGGCGGTTCGGATTTAATCCAACTTAGGGCCAAGGGAAGTACTCTAGAAGAGGTTCGACAGTTAGCCTTGCTGTTATTGCCAGTTGTGTCGGCAGCAAAGGTACGGTTGGTGATCAATGATCACCCTGAAATCGCCACTGAGATTGGAGCCCCCTGTTTACACTTAGGCCAAGAAGATTTTTTTGATGCTGGACATCAACATGTAGAGGAATTACCTCAAAAAAAACAAGGCATTGAAATCGGACTTTCGACGCATACGCCAGATCAGTGTGCACGAGCTATCAATGCGGGAGCAGATTATGTGGCGATTGGCCCTGTCTTTGCGACGGGCACCAAACCGCTGGCTATGCCTGTTACCTTGGAGTATGTCCGATGGGCCGCGGGTTCAGTGCGTCTACCCTGGTTTGCGATTGGTGGGATTAGTCTAGAAACAGTAGAATCCGTCGTCCAAGCCGGAGCACGACGGATTTGTGTGGTCAGCGCCATTTTAAATAGCCGGAATATTATCGAAGCCTGTCGCGAATTTCGTCGCCGAATCGACTGATTCGACTTTCAGAAATAGTCTTTAGGTATAAGTACTCCACGCCGTAGCTGAGACTGGAGCGTACGAGCGAATTTGGCGAAGTGAACGCTGACTTCGCTCTAGTTCAGCCTCCTCGGCGAGGGCTAGTTTCTTGACCGAGTGTAGGATTTCACCGTTTTTATTTTCTAATTCAATCAAACCGGCTACTTCACGTCGCAAGTCGAGCTCTAACGCTTCCCAACTCTCACCGGATTCCAAGGTTTCAGATTTAGCGGCCGTCGTTGTTTCAACGATCTTTGGTTGAAGTGCGCGTTTAGCGGATTGGCAAGAGTGCATGAGGGGCCAATCTGATTGGCGGATGGCATTCCCTTCTTCAACGCTCCACTGCTTCCAGTCGGCGTAGATTGCAAACAAGTGTTGTCGAAAGCTCATTAATACAGACTAAGAATTGAGTCGGGTTTAGATCAAGCCTGTTGCTCTAGTCGAAATTCTGGATCAGGCCGTAGCCGTCTCTAATTCCGCGACTGAATTATTTGAAGATCCTTTGGAAACCATTTCAAACCAAGCATCTCGGAGGCCAGTAATCAGTCGGATGATCGTTTGAATGCCCTCGGATTCTTTCTGCATATTACTTCGAGTCAGTTCGGAATCAAAGTAGAGGTAGAGCCGATCCATGGTCGCCGAAAATTCTCCACCAATTTCCATGTTCAATGAATAATCCAGCTCTCGGATAATTTCTTGAGCTCGAATGATATTGTTGTTGATAGCAGAGTTGAGTTCAGAGGGATCCTCTAATTCAAAACCTTGAAGAGAACGCTCCAAGAACCGGATAGCTCCATCATATAACATCAACACAAGTTGTCCCGGTGATGCAGTCTGAGTGCCAGCTTTTCTATAACTTTGCCAAGGATTTAAGGGAGGAGGCATTGTGTTTAAAAATCAAATTTTAGGGGGATCTTAAGAAGAGCGACGGTGAACGGTTTAATTTATTCTCGGGTCAGGTGTATCGCCAGCAACGTCGAAAGACGTTTGATGGTTTCAGCTTTGGGGTAATCAGGTTCCGCTACGAGTTCTTGTCCCTTCTTGACCCTCTCAGATCGGCTGTCGGGAAGTCGGTTCAATGAATCTCTTATCTCATCTGATGTTCCAAACTGGGCGGTGTCCACTCCCAACGAGGATGTGGTTTTCGAGGTAACTTTGCCCGCAATTGTGGGCAGCTGTTCTGGCTTGCTTGACGCTCTAATTTTCATGGTGTCTCAACTTTCTTTGTAGGCTGAGTGATCGTCCGTTATCCCTCCGGAACGACATGTGGTTATCGGCGAGAGTCTGAATAGCTTGAGGCAAAAGATTAAAAATTTACCGGAGAGGAAGTGTCGCTGTCGCTGCTTGGGCTGCGTAGCGAGAGAAAAGTCCGGGTGATCGCATATCGGCTTGGGGATCGCCCAATTCAATATGGCCGGTGTGGTGGCTTCGAAAATAGTCTCTAGCAGCTCGCGCAACATCCGCTTGGGCCGAATCAAATGTCTCATCAATCGACCAGAGAGATTGCCCTGTTGAGGTCGTGACTAGCTTAAGATCCCATCCGATGGAAACCGGCGGATAGGGTCTGTAGGAATGGACACGTACGAACAGAATGCCATCCGCCAAGAGGTTCGTCTTAATGTGACCTAACAAGTTAGCTGGCACCGATTCGGTAGCCAAAATTCTGGGGCGACCAAACCATCGTTGAAGGTTTGCTGGGCTGACCGAGACCACTTCGAACCGCTGTTGTTTGCGCAGCTCTTCTTCAAAGAGAGAGGTAAGAGAATCGATTCGGTCCATTGCTGCCAAGTTGTCGAGCTCCACAGTTAAAGGAAGGATAGCAATCCGTTTTAGTTCTTGAGAAAGCGTCAGGACTGTTTTCTGTATATTCGCCGGAATAAAGCGGGGACCGAATTCGGGTAGGGTCACTTTCTGGGAAGAGCAACCGAATCCAAGGAGGCCAAGGACCAGCAAACCCATACGAAATGAGATATGGGGGCTGCAAGACGGAAACGGAGGTTTCATGCGAGAAGTTCAGTGTATTGCAGTGCCTGCTTCAAAAGACCTGCTGCTGAGGGTAAGATCGGATCAAGTAGGTTGATATTCTGATTTAGTTTAACGACAGATTTTTCAGCACTGAAATCAACAAGCTGACGATAGCGTTTCAAGAAATGTTGACTGACGACTAATTCCATCGGTTGAGCGAGGGGATACAACGGTTCGTCAGCCAGAATGCGGCAGAGAATAAAAGAGGCAAGATCCGCCGGATCATTAGGATTAGATGTTTCCGACAAAATTTTAACCGTTTCACTCCCTCGGTCATTGAGCAGCAGGGCTTCTGCATGTTGACGGCGGATCACTTTTGAATCCGGCAGGTTGCTCACTGCTGCCCGAGTCCAATCGAGTGCAAATTCTGAGGTCTCTGGCTTTTCGAGTGCGATGCAAGCTCCAACTTCCCATGCTTTTGCATGCTGAGGATTTAAACCGATGAGTTCATTGAGCTGAGTCAGAGCCGGAATAGTCGCCTTTTGTTGAGCGAGAAAGACGGAGAAATCGAGCAGCATACCCTCAGCCTTGGGGGAGTCTTTCAGCGCTTGCTCATAAGCTTTTTGAGCTTCGTCTATTTTGCCTAATTTATTTAAAGAATTAGCAAGACAATGGGCGGGACCTGCCAATCGGACTTCCGGAAGCACAGAGGTTAAAGCTGGTTTGTTGCGAGTCTCCGAACAAGAGCGCATAGCGGTGACGCACTCAGTCCACTGTTTCAATTCATAGTGCGCCACGCCTCTTAGAAAGGCATGTGATGCTGTAAAATCTCCCGCATGTAGACTCGGGTGACTGAGAACACTGATGACATCGGTAAACCGGTGGAGATTAAGCAAATGAGTGGCATACTGCGTCACCAAAACCTCGCGTAATTCGGGCGGGGTTTCTTGATGAGAGCGGAGCGTTAATATTTTAAAAGCGCGATCATAATAGCGAATCCCAAAATTTTGCTGACCCGCTCGCCAAAGTTCCAATCCAAGATTCATCAACAAGTTGACATCGTTGGTATATTCTTCGTTGGCAACTTCAAGCAACCGGAGGTTGCGGTTAATCTTGTCGCGACTTTTTACCACAGCGGCTTGGTAGCCATGGTGTATCAATTGGGATAAACCGAATTTATTTTGAAGACCCCACTGTTCGCGTCGGGTCTCCAGACTTGCATAAACCTGTTCGTGAATTCGGCTAACGTAGAAGATCGCGGGTGCATTACGAAACAATCGTGGCACCTGAGTTACGCCGTCGGATTCGCATCCAATATCTACCAAAGGTAACCGCCAAGCAATGACACCAAAGGTAAGGTGGACCCCGATCGTTGGACCACTTTTGGTCGGAATTAAGTTATGGTTTGGGGTCTGAAATGGTTCTTCAAGGGTCGTGCTTTTTGCCTGATCCGGACGCTCGCAGACGGGCCTCTTCGCGTCCAGCCCGGAGGGAGCCCCGCAG
>SIAZ01000010.1 GCA_009695405.1 Pedosphaera sp.
TTACCGCTCGATAACCAGTTGCGAACGACCTCGCATTTGAACGATTTATCGAACTTCCGGCGCGTTTTTGTAGGGGAGTCTTTGATGATGGATTCCATGGTACAGGATTCCTCTTACTCTCCGTCCGAGAAATCGAAGCAACCTCATGATGATAGCTACCACTGAGCCTGAGGACGATTTGGATTATGTAGCTGGACTCGTTCACGATGTGGGTTGGATCGTTTCCGGATCCCTGTTTCCGGAGCATCATCAGGAGATTCTAAGACTTATCCCCCAATCAAAGGGCTCGGCTCGGTATATTGAAACAGACACTTTAGGATGCGACCATGCTCACTTGGGATCTCTCTATCTGAGAACTCAGGAACTGAGTCCGTCTTTGATTCTAGCCGTTCAAAACCACCATACTCCTGCTGGAGCCGGTGCTCGAAATCGTCTCGCGGCAGCAATCCAAATTGCAGACCATTTTACTAATTCAATCGGACTCGGCCATCTGGGCGAAGGTCCTACGATGCTAAATACCGGATGGCAAGATGTCTCGGGCTGGGGCCTGCTTTTCCCTGAAGGCACCGAGATGAATCGAAACTTCGCAGTCAAAGTTCTGGAACGAACAGCCGAAAATCTCCCTGGAATGGTCGATTGCCTCGTCTGATCGAGTGGCCAGTGCCTCTAGTGGAGCCCTCTGCAGATTTTCGACAAACAAGGCTAGCCTAGTGCTTAATCGTCACTCGGTTCGAGCGGTGGGCGAACTCCAAATTTCTTTTTCAACGCCTCCACCTGCGCAAGGGACTTCATGCCTCCAGTGCAAGTCGGATCGATCAAGGAGGCCGCCGCTGCGCAAACTCCGATAAAGAGCGACCTCTGTAATTCCCAGCCTTCATGCATTCCAAATAGCACTCCCGCTGCAAAAGCATCACCGGCTCCTGCTGCACCGGCTATGGCCTTGTCCGGAACCCTAAGAGAAGGTTGCCAATGATCTTTTCCATCGCGAGTACGCGCAAAACAACCCTCAGGAAAATGAATGACCACCAACTCCTTCACCCCCAATTGGAGAATAGCTCCAGCAGCATGCCGAAGTGAAACCGTATCGAGAACCCCTCCCTTACGAATGCGAAACCCAGTCACCATACCAGCTTCATATTCATTGATCACCGCATAATCACAGAACTTTAAAGCTGGGGTTATCACCGTCTTGAATCGATCGCCTACCTCGCTCACCACGTCTATGCTGGTCTTCAAACCAGCCGCCTGCGCCGCCGCGAGGATCTTAGCCGCTCCGGTGACTCCTACCTTGTTCACGATATCCAGTTTATCTAGCAACAAGAGATAACCGAGATGAAAAATACGAGCCTTCGTCTTGCTGAAATCTAACTTCTTGCCATCCCAAAGTGAATTCGCGCCACGATAATGGAAGAATGTCCGCTTACCTCTGGCCTGCACCGTCATAACGTCGGTGTAACTCGTCGCCGCATCCGCCGTCGTTTTCAGGAACTTCGTCTCAATTTTGTGCTTGGAACAGTCATCCAAAATAGATTGTCCCAAGGCGTCTTTTCCAACCAATCCAGCTCCTGCGAGGGGAAAGGCAGCGCCTAGTTTTGCTAGATTTACGAGGATATTGTAGGGAGATCCTCCTGTGCCTTGGTGCTGGCTTCGAATGGTGGAAAGTTGCTCAAGACTCGGATAACTATCGATGATCTTGACCTGATCAATGATCCAGTTGCCTCCAGCAAGAATGCCGGAGCGCTTGGAAACGGAATGACTCTTCATCTCAATGGGCAGAAACTTAACTGTGACCGATGCTCTGTGTGCAAAAAGATTACGCTTATTGGTTCCCTATTGTCTCTAACGAATTCGTCAACAAGTGAAGACGCTCGCTTGCCTCCGCTGGAGGAGTTCCTAGAGTCAGCACTATGCGCGTCCGGTTGCTTCTACCTCTTCTCTTGTGTTCCTTATTCCTCACTGCTCGTGCTCAGGTAGAGATTCAATTGGAGTTTGATCAAAGTCAGTTCCTACCCCACGAAAAGACTGAACTCATTCTTCGGATGATCAACTACACCGGTGAACCGCTCCGACTTGGTGAACAACCGGGATGGATTCGGCTCAGTGTCGAGAACATTGATGGGACAGTGGTCAATCGAATTCAGGATCTTGAGGAAACAGGTGCCTTCACCCTCAAGCCATCGGCGAGGGGAACTCTTCGCTTTAATTTAGCCCCCCTTTTTAAACTAGATCAAATCGGCAGATACAGAGTCACCACCACCGTGAGCACCGGATCTCGCAACGAACATATCGTCAGTGCCCCCGTCGAATTTGAGATTACGAGAGGAGTGATACTCTGGGAGCGTGAATTTGGATTTGCCGGTTCTCGAGGAACGCGAAGGAAATACATGATTCAGCAGGCGAACTACCTGAATCGCCCCCACCTCTATGCCTCGGTAACCGATCCACTCGATGCATCAGCATTCCGGGTCTTTCGACTTGGAACACTTGTTTCGTTTAACCCCCCTTCCGACTTCATGCTCGACGCCACCAACCGACTGCACGTCATTCATCAAGTCGGTGCAGATGACTTTATTCATCACTGTATCGGGGCCAACGGAGAAGTGGCAATTCGCAACATTTATGCCAATCGCTCAGGTCGACCCTCACTCGGCATGAATGACGACGGAGAAGTCGCCGTCGTCCACGGTCGTCGAAAACCGAATGCCGGAGATATTCCTTCACCGCCGTCCTCGAAAACAGTTTCTAATGCCTCAACAACTGCTTCACCCACTGTGGTACCGAATGCGAAACCCGCTAGACCCTCGCCTTAAAATAGGTTTTCACGATCTCTTACTTTACCTTCTACTGACTCTCATTTGCAGTCAGAACTCTTTAGTGTCGGCTTCAACGGTGTTCTATTTGCAGAACGGCGACCGAATTACAGGGGATATTATTTCTGAGAAATCCGATAGCGTCTTGATCCGTTCACTCGCTGGAGAAATTAACATCCCCTTAAACCAAATCGATCATCGGGAAAATTCGGTAAAGAATTTAGGTGGTTCGCCGAAACCGCCCCTTATTCAACCCATCGCAGGCACCCAAAAGCAGGCTACCAACCTAGTTGCCGCGGTTACCTTGGCTCCCCTTAAAGCACAGATCACTAACCACCTCACTCCCACTTGGTTTGCACCTCTTCTGACTAACTGGAGTGTGAGCCTTCAGATCGGTAGTGATCTCGGGTTTGGAAATTCAGATCGCCAAAGCTTTTATGCCAACGGGACTGCCCTACACCGCTGGGATCGTGTCCGTGAAGCCATCACCTACACCGCCGCTTTCGGTCAATTACAGAACGTCGAATCAGCTAATCGAATGGATGGAACCATCAAAACCGACGTAGATTTGGGATCAAGGCGCCGAATCTACGCATTCAATTTGGCTGGGACTGGATACGATGAAGTGCGTCGATTGGACCTTCAATATCAGGAGGGAACAGGACTGGGCTACAAACTTATCCAACGTCCAAAACTAATTCTAAATACGGAAATTGGAGCTCAATTTCAGCACTTCGACTTTGCGTCAACCGGCCAAGATCGGAGTCTGATTTCAGCTCGGCTTGGTGAGGATTTAGTCTGGGAAATTAGCAAGAAACTGAAACTCCGACAATCCTTCGCTTTTATGCCAAACTTTGCAGACTTTACCGATTTTCGGGCGCATTACTCAATGAATTTTTCTTATCCACTGCTCGATCATACTTCAATTAATCTTAACCTGATTGATGACTACGACACCAATCCTGTCCAAGGTGTCAAAAGTAACGACATGACCGTGCAGACCACGATTGGGATCTCGTTTTAGAGACCGTATCGTCCGTCGTTAGCTTACCAAAAGTTTCCCTTCCTGAACCGTCCAGCGAATCAAATCCCGACTAAGTTCCCGAGGCCAATTCTCTTCGGTACAGGTCATGAAAACCTGCCCCCCCGACCGAAAGGCTTGGTCTAACAAAGGCACAAAGGCAGCACGGCGGTGAGCATCTAACTCGCCCATAACGTCATCAATCAACAAAACTGGTGGCGAACCGTGTACCTCAGATAGGAATTCAGCTTGGGCCAATTTTAAAGCGACCGCCAGAGTTCGCTTCTGGCCTTCACTGGTGTATTGCAATGCGGATCGGTCATTGACCTGAATCAGAAGATCATCCCGATGGGGACCGACCACCGTCGTCCTCACTAGGCGTTCCCGAGAACGAGAATTAGCTAAGGCTACGGCAAGATCCCCACGGAATCCCGGCTGATAGACTAAAGACATATCGTCCACGTCGCCGGCAACGCGGCGGAAAGCAAACCGAACCATCGGAGCAATCCTTGGAACTAAGAGCTTTCGTGCTTCCATCACTGCCGTCCCAGCTAGGACTAATTCCGCAGTAAACGCTTCTAATTCTGCCTCCTGTGGATTGACCTGCTTTAACAAAGCATTTCGCGACTTCAAGGACTTCGCAAACCGCAGCAACAAGACCAAATAACCTGGGACCGTTTGAGAAAGGATTAAATCCAAAAACCGACGACGCCCTTGTGATGAGCCTTTGACCAAATTTAAATCTTCAGAACAAAAAATAACTGCCCGCAAAACCCCTAAATATTCTGTCAATCGACGCACCGGGCGTTCATTGACCGAGAGCTTCCGTTCGCGAGGAGACCAATAGGCTTTGATCTCCGAGACACCTTGTCCGACCACCTGAGCTCCAACGAAATATCCCCGAGCTTCATGGCGAATCATTTGCGAACCGCCCACTCCCCGAAAGGATCGAAGAGTGGCCATCAAATAGAGGGCTTCAAGTATGTTGGTCTTTCCTTGGGCGTTATTTCCCAACAGCAAATGGCATCCGGGTGAGAACTCGACATCTAACCGAGCGTAATTCCGAAAGTCCCTCAGTTTCAGGCTAGCCACGTGCACTGCCTTATTTTGGACCGTTCAACCTTAATTGTCGAACCGGTTCAGAGGATCGAAAGCATTCCCTTGAATGGAAAGCGATCTCGCCGACGCCCCCCTGCCCTGTCAACCTCTTCACCTCAAGACCCGCTGTGGGCACGCACTTCCAATCTTGCCCGCCAACTCCTTCCATGAACGAATTTGATCTCATCAGACGGCTTAAGCCGCTTCTCACCGTTACTTCATCGGTGGTGACCGGTGCCGGTGACGATTGTGCTGTGCTCGCAAATCCAGGTTCCGGACGAGAAATTCTCTTAAAAACAGACATCATCGTTGAGGACATCCACTTTACACCCACAACAGAACCGTCACGTATCGGTCGAAAAGCCCTGGCAAGAGTCATCAGCGACATCGCCGCTATGGGCGGCATTCCAACGGCCGCTGTGATAACTCTGGGATTGCCGGTGGACTTTGTGCCTGAGCGTATCGAGGCCATTTATGCAGGAATGGCAGATCTAGCCCGTCAGTACCATATCGCTCTCGTTGGAGGGGAAACATCACGATCTCAGGGCGTTTTCTTTATCAATGTCGCTCTGACTGGTTGGGTCGAAACTGGCTGCGCCGTTCTCCGGTCTGGCGCTCAACTGGGCGATGCTCTCTTTGTCTCCGGTGAACTCGGTGGCTCTATCGAAGGGCATCATCTCGATTTCACTCCTCGGCTCGAGGAAGGACGCTGGCTCGCCCAACAAAGGACAGTCCATGCCATGATCGATCTAAGTGACGGTCTCGCGGGCGATCTTCCCCATCTCCTCGAAGCGAGCGGAATACCGGGTGCAGAAATTCATGCTTCAGCACTGCCCTTCCGCCGCTCGGCACGCCTCCGTGCTCGCAGTGGTGATACTGCAAAACCCGCAGTCGCAGCGGCGCTCACCGATGGCGAAGACTTCGAATTACTCTTCGCAGTGGCACCGGCAAATGCCATACGCCTTCTGGATGGATGGAAATCTCAGTTCCCAAATGTTCGAATTTCCTGCATCGGCCGTTTAACCTCCCAGCCTGGAGTCTTCTTGAGAAATGAACGCGGTTTGATGCCGGTGACCGCAAATGGATTCCAGCACTTTTCCTAATGCCCGTCTTTTCCTCCCATTCTCCTAGTGAGACTGAAGATTTTGGACAGCGTGTGGCCCAAATAGCTCAAGCTGGCTGGATCCTCGGCCTCGAGGGGGATCTAGGTGCCGGCAAAACAGCTTTTGTTCGAGGGCTCGTTCACGGTCTCGGATCGTCCGCACAAGTCCATTCCCCTACCTTCGCTCTCATAAATCAGTATAGCGACGGACGTCTTCCAGTGACGCATATAGACCTCTACCGACTTCATTCCTCGGCTGATCTGCAGGAAGCTGGTTTGGAAGATTCCCTCCAATGCCCAGAGATCCTTACCGTTGTCGAATGGGTATCGCGCACAAACCTTGGATCTAGACCCAATGTGTATTATCTAAACTTCCATTGGACTGGCGAAACATCCCGCGACATTGCTTATGATCTCCCTGGCCTTTGACTTCACCAGCGATCGGCGATCCATCGCTATTGCTACTTCAACGAAACTTCTAGCGGAAGTCGTCCACGCTGAGACCCGTGAAACGCCTGCTTTTGCCTTGATTGAAAAGGTTTTGACCGAAGCGAGTGTGGACAGATCCCAGGTCCAGCGATTGATCATCGCCATCGGCCCTGGGAGCTATACCGGTATCCGTATCGCTATTTCCGTTGCTCAAGGCTGGCATCTAGCAACGGGAGTAGAGGTGGTTCCTGTCGACACATTCGAAGCCCTTCGCCTCGCAGCGACTCGGGAAGCGCGTTTTCGCACGCCGTGGACTTTTGCTGTCGATGCTCAACGTAATGAATTTGCCACCCGAACTTGGACGGGTAGTCACTGGGAAACTCCTGTAAAATTGCTCGAAGCGTCACGTCTGGTTGAGATGCTAGCCAACGGCCAAGTTCTTCTCGGTCCGGAACTAGGGCGCTGGTTCCGAGGCTTAGGCGATTCCCATACCGGAGGGGCATCGGCTGAAATGTGTGAACTTTATTCTTCTGCCCGCGACAGCTTCAATGCCGCAGTCGGCGTTAATCCGGTTTCTCCTGAACTGCTGACCCCAATTTATCTGAGAAAAGTTGAATTTGTTAAGTCAATCCCGTCGCGAGACCTTTCCGGAATTACTGTATAGACTATGCCTATTTTCTGGCAATGCGATCGCTGTACCGCCTGCTGCCGTTGGCCTGGGGAGGTGCGAGTTTCCGAAGAGCAAATGAATCAAATCGCCGGTCATCTAGGTATCTCAGTAAACGCATTTATCAGAGACTACACCCGACTTACTGCGCAACGAGACGGCCTCGCCCTCACCGATCAATCAGATGGATCTTGTGTTTTTCTCGACGGGCAAAACTGCCGGATACAAACGGTTAAACCCCAACAATGCCGTGATTTTCCGAACCTTTGGGATTTCCCTAGATTCGAAGAGGTTTGCCGAGCTAAACCTCTAAATGTTCCTGCCGACGAATGGCGCGAACGCATCAGAAATGCCACAGGGAAATCCGTTGATCCATTCGATGTCTCGCCTTCATGACACGATTTATATATCTTCTTCTAATGATCCCATTCTTCCGCCCACTTCCCTCTCTTGCAACCCTTTCTCTTTGTCTCAGTTCCCTCCTGTCGGCAGCAGACCTTCGCATTGGACTGATCGGACTCGACACCTCGCATGCAACGGCTTTTACCGAAATTCTCAATGATCCAAAATCAAAAGAATATGTCCCTGGCGCACAAGTCGTTGCCGGTTTCAAAGGGGGAAGTTCTGACATCGAAACGAGTATTTCGCGAGTTGAAGGCTACACAAAAACCCTCAAGGAAAAATACGGAGTGAAGATTGTCGCAACAATTGAGGAGCTTTGTCGCGAAGTGGATGCAGTGATGTTACTGAGTGTCGACGGACGTCCCCATCTCGCTCAGGCGCGTCCGGTGATTGCAGCCCGCAAGCCACTCTACATTGATAAGCCCATGGCCGGTTCCCTGCGAGATGTCTTGGAGCTAACGCGTTTAGCAAAAGAAGCTAAGGTGCCTCTCTTTAGTTCTTCATCCCTGAGATTTAGTAAAGCCAACGCCGCCATTCGCTCTGGTTCGATTGGGATAGTCACCAATGCTTGGTGTGGCAGTCCCGCTAAAACCGAGAAAACCCATCCAGACCTGTTCTGGTATGGCATTCATGGCTGTGAATCGCTCTTCGCTGTCATGGGTAAAGGTTGCCTCTCCGCCCAACGTCAAAAAACATCTGCTAGCACGATCGAGACCGTGGGACGCTGGAAAGAAGGTAGAACCGGAATCTTCCGCGAAATCGAGGGGTACGGAGGCTCCGCATCAGGAACCATCGGCACGGCTACAGCGGGGACTTTCGATGGGTATGCACCGTTGGTAACTCAAGTGATTCGTTTTTTTCAGTCGGGTATAGCTCCCGTTCCAATCGAAGAAACCATTGAGCTATTCGCCTTTATGGAGGCTGACAACGAGAGTCGCATTCGTCAGGGCGCAGAAGTAACTCTCAAGGAAATTCTGCTCCGTGCCACTCAACCCTAATTGAAAAGACACTCAGGCTTGCTCAGTGACCCGCCGAACGCTTTGCTTGTCCCGAGTCGATCCAAACCTGCCTCGAAACGATTAGACAGACTCGGTGTTTCGCAGCGGACTTAATTGAACTTAATACTCCTGACCATGAACACGCGCCAGACATCACGCCGCGCCCTGCGCCGCTCCGGTTTCACTCTCGTCGAAGTCATGATTGCCGTCATGATTGTCGGACTCCTCACCATGATCGCCGTACCCAACGTGAAGAAGTTTATGGAAACGGGGAAATACAACGCGATCCTCGCCAACTTAAAGGCAATCGAACTCGCCAAGACCACTTGGCAAAACGAATATCGGAAACCAGATACAGCTGAACCGTCCACCGAGGAGCTCGCCCCTTACTTTCAAGGCGGTAAATTCCCAATGTCAGTCATGGGTGAGACCTATAATATCGGTAATTGCCTCGACGCAAGTCGTCCCACGGCCACTACCCCCAACAAAATCCGCAATATCGAAGTGGGCGGGCATATCACTCTCAACGAATAATCTGGCTGCTCGACTCGAAGGAGGCCCCAGACCTAGGTTCTAGGGCTTCTTATAAGACACGCTAAATCAGCTCAAACAAAGAGAGTACCGACCACAACAGAGCTTAAGCAGTCGCAGCAATGGCTGCCGACAAATCACCAATCGTCTCCGAGCGAGTCGAAATATTCTTCAATCGGACCTGTTTTGTTCCGTCAAGATCGGGTTCAACGCGTGCCGTAAAGCGCGCGGCTAATTCAATGGCTCGCTTGAATTGTTTATCCGACTTGGCCGGCGTCAGACTGTATTCTACAACCCGTCCCGCATCCCTTAACGCTTGCACCAGAGCGAGAGAACTTGCTCTCAGGGACTCTTCTTCCACTAGGACCACGACGTCGACGCCAGCAGTAAACTTGGGAAGTTTTCCTCGGGCCTTCAGTAATTCCAGTAACACCACATCTCCCATACCAAAACCGAGAGCAGGAAGATCCACCTTACCTTGGCTCAGTAGCTTAACTAACTGATCGTACCGCCCTCCACCCGCAATCGCACGAAATTCTCCCTTACGATCAAAGGCCTCAAACACGACCCCCGTGTAATAATCCAAACCGCGAATCACATAATAATCGACCTTCACAAAAGCCCCAAGGCCGCGCGCCTTCAAATTCTCAAGGAGAATAGCCAATTCTGGCGTGGGTTCACCCGCACGAATGAAGTCTTGAACAGCAGCATACTCTATTCCGAGTAGCTTCAACCTTGCCGATGAAACCTCCGGGGTCTCTCGCTCGACCTTATCAATCACCTGGTAAAATTCATATTCCTGATCAGGTTTACCGTTGTTTGAGGCAAAGAAACGCTGCCAAGCCTGCCGACTGCTCAATCGAATAACAAAGTCGTCTTCCGTCAATCCCAGCGCCCTCAGCGTATCAATCAATAAGGCCACGATCTCTGCATCTGCCCCGAGATCTGCTTCACCAAAAATATCGCAATTTAACTGGAAATGTTCTCGTAAACGACCTTTCTGCTGTTTTTCGTAACGGAAGAGTTGAGGGATAGAAAACCACTTAATCGGCTTCTTATAAGCGCGCTCGGCCGCAGCGACCATCCGGGCCACTGTTGGAGTCATCTCGGGACGCATCGATACCGCCCGCTCTCCCTTGTCTACGAAATTAAATAACTGCCCCACGATCTCCGCCCCGGACTTGGCGGTATACAAATCCAAAGGCTCCAACGGAGGACCATCAAATTCTCGAAAACCATAACGGCGGGCTGTCGAGCGCCAGGTATCAAAAATATGCTGTCGCGCATCGGCAGACCAAGCGTCCTTGTGCGGTAAAGGTTCAGGATAAAATTCACGGAAACCGGGTAGACACTCCATAGAAACGACAATTGAAACCGCGCCGAGGTCTCCACCGCAAGAAGCGGAATCAACTAAGTGCAAAAAATCAGTCGTGGGATATCTGCCACTCGACCCTGTGCCAGTACCCAATTAACCTCTCAGAGCCATCACTGCTTCTAAGCGAGCAATACTAGTCTCAATTCGTTCTAAATAGAGGTTCTCACCGCCCGCTTCGGGCCATCTTAAAAATCGAAAAACACCCTCAAAATCACCCTCAATCTTTGGTAAGACATAGTTCTTCCAAAATTTAGGGGTCTTCCGCTTGAGATCGTCGACACTCAAAAAGGCTCCAACCGCTTGGCCTTGATACTGTCTAGACTCCTCAAATTCCTCGAATAATGCCGGTAATTTTTCCACGTAATCATCGGCTGCCATTTGCCCTAACAGATCCGCCGTACCAACCGAACAACCAGCAATTCGTTCTTCTTCTGAAGCAAAGCGGAGCATTCTAATATTCACACCCATCGCCGTACAACGAATCATGTTTTGCACAGCTTCAATTTCATCGACAAAAAATTCCTTAACCCTCAGTAAATCAGAGGCAAACTCACAACTTCGCAAAACATGGATGTGGGTATATTTAGCTCCTGTACCAACAACATCTGAGACCTCTTTCAAGTACCATGTGTCGTGGAGAAACACCGCAATGATGGCTAATTCAAACGTCCGCCGACTTAGCACAGGCAGTTCTCCCGACAGGGAACGCCCTCTCAGTAACTGGCTCAAGCAGAGGGTTCCCTGCAGCATATGCTCCAGATCATGATAGCCAGTATCGATGGGCAAATAGCCCAGCATCCGACCTTCGAATGCATCCATCAACCAACCAAATACGCGCGGCACAAAATCAGGGGTAGCATCAGGAAATAAAGCCCGATAATCCTCCAAAATTTGAACCGCTACCTTCAATGGGTCCTTTGAATCTGCCCATGCATTTAGCCTTCTCATCGCTTTTTATCCATTATCCCCAAGTCTCAAGGCCCAAATCCGACCGGAAGTCAGGAAAATCTGCGAAGAATTCCCTAATCTCAAGCCCAACCAAAAAATGAGATTCTAAGAAAGAATTCTTCGCCCCTCATCCAGAAATATCCCTTTAAACATCATCTCCAAAGCTTGAGGATTTGAAGCTTTCGCTAGTCCTTCTTTTTCTGAAATCTTACCCTCTTTAACCAGATCGTAAAGGGCTTGGTTGAAGCTCTGCATCCCATCCTCACGCCCAGTTTCAATCGCTGCCCCTAACTTTTCTAGGCGATTCTCCTCTAACATCTTCCGAACCGTTGGCGTGTTGATCAAAATCTCCAGCGCCGGTATCACTCCACACACACTCGAAGGCACCATACGCTGACAAATCACCGCCCGTAGGGTTGCCGCTAATTGACGTCGCGTCTGTTCTCGTTCGTCCGGTTTGAAAAAATCAAGAATGCGACCAACCGACTGTGCTGCGTTCTGAGTGTGAAGGGTCGAAAGCACCAAATGCCCAGTATCGGCCGAACTAATCGCCGCTTGAAATGAGACAGCATCCCGCATTTCACCTACCATAATAATGTCAGGATCCTGCCGTAGGACATGCTTTAACCCAGCTTCAAAGCTCCCAGTGTCCAATCCGATTTCGCGCTGCTCAACCACCGATTGATTATCCTCAAAAACAAATTCAATCGGATCTTCAAGAGTGATAATATGTTTTTTTACGCTGGCATTGATGTACTCAATCATCGCCGCAAGCGTCGTCGACTTACCTGACCCAGCCGCTCCCGCCACAAGAACGATCCCGCGTTGTGAGGTTGCAATAGCCTTCAAAATGGGTAGAAGCCCCAATTCTTCAAAGCTCGGTACCTGCGTCTTCACATACCGCATCGCCAACGCATAAGTTCCACGCTGCTGAAAGGCATTAGTCCGAAACCGGCCCACCCCAGGCTCAAAATAGCTAAAGTCAACTTCACGATCCTCATCCAAACGCCGTCGAGCATGAATGGGAACCATCACCTTCAAAATTTGATCCATCCACTCGACTGTCGGTATTGGTGCCTCGATAGGCACGAGTTGACGATTAATGCGGAAGACAATCGGACTTCCCACTTTGATGTGCACATCAGACGCCCCGCCCTCGACAGCGGCTTTAAGAATGCCTCGAAAAAGATCTGTATCGTAGCTCATTAGTAGGCTTAGAAATTAGCAATTACCGGACCAGACGGCATCCTTTTTCTTAGCCGATAGGGTAAGTAATGAACGCTGAAAGCTAGGAAAAGAAAACTGTTCACCGAATAAAAAAGGGCGCCCAAAAGGGCGCCCCGTTTGAAACTTATCGAAGCCGATTAGGCCAACGTGCGCGGTTCTTCCGCTATCAAATCAATCGTCGGTGCGGGGGCATCCTCGGGGATTCCCACCATCGCCTTGATCTTAATATTCCGATGTTGGTCGAAACCTGTACCAGCAGGGATGATATGCCCCATAATGACATTCTCCTTGAAGCCTCGGAGATAATCGCGCTTACCATTAGTTGCAGCCTCAGTCAGAACACGGGTCGTGTCTTGGAAGGAGGCCGCACTGAGGAATGACTCTGTCTCCAACGAAGCTTTGGTGATGCCAAGTAAGACTGGCGCCGCCTCAGCTGGCTTGCCACCCATCTTGTCAACACGGGAGTTCTCTTCCTCAAAGACCAATTTATCGATCTGCTCACCCCAAAGGAATAGCGTGTCGCCCGGTTCGGTAATCCGCACCTTGCGGAGCATCTGCCGGATAATGATCTCGATGTGCTTATCATTGATGGTAACACCCTGGAGGCGGTAAACCTCCTGAATCTCATTCACCAAATGCTCTTGCAACTCGTGCGGCCCGCAGACCTCAAGAATTTCATGGGGAACAACAGGCCCGTCTGTGAGTTGTTGCCCCTTCTTCACGAAGTCGCCCTTGTAGACAATGATGTGCTTACCGATCGGAATAAGGTGCTCCTCTTCCATGCCCGTGTGGACATCCTTGACCACAATACAGCGCTTACCTCGGACAGAGGATCCAAAGTCCACTACCCCATCAATACGGGCAATTTCGGCGGCATCCTTCGGCCGTCGGGCTTCGAATAATTCGGCAACACGAGGCAAACCACCAGTGATGTCCTTGGTCTTCGATGCCTTACGCGGCGTCTTCGCCAAGAGTGAACCAGCACTGCTTTCGTCACCTTCAGCGACAACCAAATGCGCTCCTGCTGGGATCGGATATTGTGCCAAAGGTTGGCCTGTAGACACGTCCTCAATAATCACAGTCGGATGCAGATCCTCCTTATGTTCAATGATAACCATATCCTCGGAACCCGTGGCCTCATCGACCTCCTGTTTCATGGTCACACCTTCAATGATGTCCACAAATCGGACAACACCGGACTTCTCCGAAATAATCGGAACGTTGTAGGCATCCCATTCAACAAAGACTTCACCCTTCTTCACTTGGCCGCCGTCGAGAACTGCGATAATGGAACCAATGACGATGGTATGTGTTTCAATCTCTTTACCATCCTCAGAATGAAGGCTAACCGTACCATTCTTGTTCAGAACAATGTTGTTACCATCGCCCAAAGGAACGACACGCAAATCGTTGTATCGAATCTTCGCGTCTTGTTTAGCCTTAATCTGCGGTTGCTTGTAAGTACCGGTCGCCACACCACCCACGTGGAATGTACGCATCGTCAACTGAGTACCTGGTTCACCAATCGATTGGGCTGCAACAATGCCAACGGCTTCACCCTTTTTAATTAATGTACCCGTGCTTAAGTTGCGTCCGTAACATTTAGCGCAAATACCAACCTTGGTCTCACAGGTGAGTACTGAGCGGATTTTAACCGTCTCCAGCCCAGCTCGTTCCACTAGACGTGACTTAATCTCGTCAAACTCTTCGCCGGCACCGATCAGCTTAATCTTGAGATCAGCGGGATCGAAGATGTCACCGGCCGAATATCGACCCACAACACGTTCACTGATTTTGACAACCTCTTCCTCACCTTCGTAGATCGATTGGACAGAAATACCATTGGTCGTTCCGCAATCGTCGGCACGGATAATTACATCCTGAGCTGCATCTACCAACTTCCGCGTCATATACCCAGAGTCAGCGGTTTTCAGCGCAGTATCTGCCAGTCCTTTCCGCGCACCGTGTGTGGAAATAAAGTACTCAAGAACAGTTAAACCTTCCCGGAAGCTCGAAAGAATCGGCTTCTCGATGATCTCGCCAGAAGGCTTGGCCATCAAACCACGAAGACCTGCTAACTGACGTACCTGCGCCTTATTACCACGGGCACCGGAGTCGACCATCAGGCTGACTGGGTTGTATTCTTTCTTGCCCTGATTGAGTTCCAGAGTTTTGAGCATCACCGCGCCGATCTGATCGGTACAATGAGTCCAAATATCAACAACCTTGTTGTAACGCTCTTGATTGGTGATGACACCTTTCTTGTGCTGTTTTTCAACCTCGGAGATTTGATGAAGCGCCTCACGGATCTCCTTCTGCTTCTCCGCCGGAACGATCATATCATCGATACCGATGGAAACGCCGGCACGAGTTGCTTGTTCAAAGCCAACTTCCTTGAGCTTATCCAGTGTAACAACTGTCTTCTCCTGACCTACCGTCTTATAGCAGTTCAGAATCAACTCACCAAGTTTACTCTTGCCCACTGAGAAATTGGCAAAACCAAGTTCATCGGGCCAAATCTCAGAGAACAAAACACGCCCAACAGTCGTCTCAATAACTCGCAACTCAGAGTTACCATAAACAGTCTTGCGTCCCACATCCGGATTGGCCATGCGAATACGATCATGAGTCTTCACCGCTCCATCTAGGTGAGCGAAAATGACCTCTGACTTCGAACCAAACAGCATGACATGCTCCCCTTCCTTACGTGCTTTACGCGGTTCGGCACAGAGATAGTAGCAACCCAAAGTAATATCCTGGGTCGGGGTCATAATCGGCTTGCCGCTCGACGGACTGAAGATGTTCAACGGAGCCATCATCAGCAGACGTGCCTCCAATTGAGCTTCAACGGAAAGCGGTACATGGACCGCCATCTGATCGCCATCGAAGTCAGCGTTGTAGGCGGTACACACCAATGGATGAATCCGAATAGCTTCACCCTCGATCAGTACAGGTTCAAAAGCCTGAACAGACAGACGGTGCAGTGTCGGAGCACGATTCAGCAGCACTGGATGGCCACGGGTTACTTCCTCAAGGATATCCCAAACTTCCTTGGTCTGACGCTCAATCATCTTCTTGGCTGAACGAACCGTATGGACATAGCCCAACACCTTCAGGCGACGAATGATAAAAGGTTCGAATAAAACCAAGGCCATCTTCTTTGGCAACCCACACTGGTGAAGCTTCAATTCGGGACCGATAACGATCACCGAACGCCCTGAATAATCGACACGTTTTCCGAGCAAATTTTGACGGAAACGCCCCGACTTGCCCTTGAGCATATCGGACAAGGATTTCAATGCACGATTGCCAGCACCGGTAACGGCACGTCCGTGACGTCCGTTATCAAAGAGAGCATCGACAGCCTCTTGCAACATTCGTTTTTCGTTGCGGATGATGACCTCAGGGGTCTTCAACTGCAGAAGATTCTTCAACCGATTATTCCGATTGATCACCCGTCGATAAAGATCGTTGAGATCCGAGGTAGCAAACCGACCGCCTTCCAAGGGGACCAACGGACGTAAATCCGGCGGAATCACCGGCAATACCGTCAGAACCATCCATTCGGGCCGCATCTTGGACTTACTAAATCCCTGCAACAGCTTAATCCGCTTGGCAATCTTCTTGCGGTTTTGCTTCGACTTTGTCTCGGTCATTCCGATCTGGAGTTCGTCAATTGTCTTCTCCAGTTGGATATTGCAAAGCGCATCCCGCACGGCCTCTGCACCCATTTTGGCGACAAAGGAGTCGGCACCATAAGTACTCCGAGCCTCTCGATACTCATGTTCTGAGAGCAACTGATGCACCTTAAGTGCTGTGCTGCCCCCATCAATGACCAGATAATCTTCGTAGTAGATAATCCGTTCCAAGTTGCGCGCCGTCATATCCAGCATCAAACCCAACCGCGAGGGCATGCACTTGAAGAACCAAATATGTGAAACAGGCACTGCCAGTTCAATGTGCCCCATTCGCTCACGGCGGACGCGAGCGAGAGTCACCTCAACACCGCATCGATCGCAAACAACGCCGCGATGTTTGATGCGTTTGTACTTTCCGCAGGAACATTCCCAATCCTTAACAGGACCAAAAATTCGTTCGCAGAACAGACCGCCTTTCTCAGGCTTGAATGTGCGGTAATTGATCGTCTCGGGGTTTTTAACCTCACCCTTGGACCACGACCTTATGATTTCTGGAGACGCCACTTGGATAGCGACGTGATGCACTAAGTTGACTTTATCCAGGCCCAGCATCTCGCGGGCGGAATCCTTGGAGCTCAGCATAGTTCTGTGTTCGTTGGTCGATGATCAGGTGAAGGCTGCGAGCGCGTTAGCAACAGTCTGTGGCGCATCCGCAGGATTTGTGTAACCGACGGTGACATCGAGGCTGAGGGATTGCATTTCCTTGACCAAGACGTTGAACGATTCAGGAACACCAGCCTCCAGCGAATTATCGCCTTTGACGATGCTCTCGTAGATCCGAGTGCGGCCTTGGACGTCATCCGACTTCACAGTCAGTAACTCCTGCAACATATAGGCCGCGCCATAGGCTTCCATAGCCCAAACTTCCATTTCTCCGAAGCGCTGCCCCCCATACTGAGCCTTACCACCCAGCGGTTGCTGGGTCACAAGCGAGTACGGTCCGACGGCGCGGGCGTGAATCTTATCTGCCACCAAATGCCCTAGCTTGAGCATATAGATATAACCCACAACAATCTCTTGATCGAAGCGCTCGCCGCTCCATCCATCAAAGAGATGAACCTTACCGTGCTCAGGCAGTTTAGCCTCCTTCAGATAGCCTCGGATTTCCTTCTCACGAATGCCATCAAAGACCGGAGTTGCGATCCGAATTCCGAGGAACTTGCAGGCCCAACCCAAATGGGTTTCCAACAATTGACCCACGTTCATCCGAGACGGGACCCCTAACGGATTCAATACAATTTCAACAGGTGTTCCATCCTCCAAATAAGGCATGTCTTCCTCAGCAACAATCTTGGCGACAACGCCCTTGTTACCGTGGCGACCGGCCATCTTGTCACCAACCGAGAGCTTGCGCTTCGAAGCAACAAAAACCTTCACCTGCTTCACAATACCCGAATCCAATTCCTCGCCCGACTCAGCACGATCAATTTCTTCATCGTGCTGCGACTGCAATTCATCGAACCGTTTCTTAAACTGACTAATAATCTCGTTGATCTTATTACGGATCGGCGAGGGATCTATGTCGATCCTATCGTACACGTCGGCTAACTTTTTCAGCAGCGTCTTGGTGATCTTCCGGTTGGCTGGAATAATAATCTCACCGGTTTCACTATTGATAACATCTAAGGGAATTTTTTCACCCAACAGGATATTGGACAACGCCACAGTCAACTGATCGAGAAGTTCTGATCGCTTCTGCTTGAAGCCGTCATCGATCTCCTTGGCAGCCTTCCTCGGACCATCTTTAGCCTCCTTGGGATCCCCCTTATCTCTCTCCTTTTTCGAAGAGATCTTAACATCCATAACGATGCCGTAAGTGCCGGAAGGAACCTTGAGAGAGGTATCCTTCACATCGGCGGCTTTCTCACCGAAGATGGCTCGCAAGAGTCGCTCTTCCGGAGCCAATTCCGTCTCAGATTTGGGAGTAATCTTGCCAACAAGAATATCACCAGGCTTCACCTCTGCCCCGACACGAATAACACCGTCAGTACCCAAATTTCTCAGCGCGTCATCACCCAAATTAGGGATGTCGCGAGTAATTTCTTCAGCTCCCAACTTCGTATCACGTGCAACCACTTCGAATTCGTCGATATGAATCGAAGTGAAAATATCATCCTTAACGATCTTCTGTGAAATTAAGATCGCGTCCTCGAAATTATACCCGTTCCAAGGCATAAAGGCGACCAGCACATTTCGGCCTAAAGCCAGTTCTCCACCCTGAGTACAGGGTCCGTCGGCCAATATCTGGCCCTTTTGAACGGTGTCACCCTTGGCAACCAGAATCTTCTGGTTGATACAGGTAGCCGCGTTCGATCGCATAAACTTGCGTACTGGATAAACCCAAACGCCTTCCTCTGGGCAGTGTTTTAGACGTTTCTTTGTCTCGGGTATTTTTCCGTCACGAGTGATAATAATCTGGTTACCAGTGACACTCGCCACCTTGCCGACTTCATCTGCAACGATCACCGCACGCGAATCCAAGGCAACCCGACCCTCTAGACCCGTCGCGACCAAAGGTGCTTCGGTAACCAAAAGAGGAACTCCTTGACGCTGCATGTTCGAACCCATGAGCGCACGATTCGCATCGTCATGCTCAAGGAAGGGAATCAAACCCGCTGCCACTGAGACTAACTGTTTCGGCGAAACATCCATGTAGTCCACACGAGAAGGCTCCACATCGATAAAGTCACCCCTGCAACGGCAGGTCACTCGGTCGCCAATGAACTTACCCTTATCATCGATTAGGGAGTTCGCTTGGGCGATCACAAAACCTTCCTCGCGATCACCGGTGAGGTAATCCAACTGACCGGTCACTCGACCTCCGTCGGCCTTACGATACGGAGTTTCGATAAACCCGAAGTCATTAACACGGGCATAGGTTGCCAGTGATGCAATCAGACCGATGTTCGGACCTTCAGGCGTCTCAATTGGACAAATACGTCCATAATGGGAGGGATGAACGTCCCGCACTTCAAATCCGGCGCGATCACGTGAAAGCCCCCCGGGCCCGAGGGCCGACAACCGGCGCTTATGTGTCAATTCGGCCAGAGGATTAATCTGGTCCATAAACTGGCTCAATTGGCTACGGCCAAAGAAGTCACGAACCACTGCGGAAAGAGCCTTTGGATTGATGAGCTTCTGGGGCGTCATCGTGTCCAAACTCTGATCAAATAAGGTCATACGCTCCTTGACCAAGCGCTCGGTACGGGCAAGCCCGACCCGGCACTGGTTCGCTAGAAGTTCGCCCACCGTACGAATACGACGGCTTCCAAGATGATCAATATCGTCGACACTTCCTTCACCCTTCTTCAGGCGCAACAGGTACTTGGTCGCTTCCAATAAATCACGTCCCCGGAGAATACGATCCTCGCCACTATCCTTAAAGTTTAGCTTTTGATTAATTTTATAGCGACCGACTCGACCCAAGTCATAGCGCTTTGCATCAAAGAAAAGCCGCTTGATAAGTGCCTTGGCATTCGCCGCGGTCGGAGGATCCCCAGGACGCAGACGACGATAGATATCTTTCAGGGCCTCTTCTGCATTCTTGGTCGGATCTTTCTTGAGGCATTTAATAACAATGCCATCGTCAGTCGACGTATCGACGACTCGGATTTTGCTCACACCGAGTTCAGCGATTTGCTTCACAACCGCCTTGGAAAGAGGTTCAAAGGCCCGAGCCACAACGATATTCTTGTCATGGTCTAAAGCATCCTCCACGAGGACTAGATTTTGAATTTCTTCAATTTTCTCAGCATCCTTAACCGCAACATCGCGAATCGAATAGAACAGATTTAAGATGTCACCATCGCCACCTAGCTTCTCAGGGGAGGTCTTGGGGTCAGCATCAAACTTGGCCTCCGCCAAAGTGAAGAGGGCACGAAAGAAAGTAGTGGTGAGGAATTTACGACGACGTTTCTTTCGATCAAGATAGACATACAACAGGTCGCTCGTGTCGAATTGAGCCTCGTACCAAGATCCTCGGTCAGGGATGATTCGAAAACTATGCAGAGTCTTACCGTTGGGATGCTGCGTTGTTTCAAAAGCAAGCCCCGGGGATCGGTGCAACTGACTCACAATGACCCGTTCGGCGCCGTTGATAACAAAAGTGCCTTGGGGCGTCATCAGGGGGATTTCACCCATAAACACCTTTTCCTCCTTGGTCCCCTTTTCTTCCTTTAACAGGAAAGTGACATACAGGGGAGCCCCGTAAGTCAAGCCCTCACGAAGGCATTCCAGCCAATCGATTTTGGGTCCTTGGATATCATAGGAATGAAAATCAAGGACTGTTTTGCCATCATAACTTTCAATCGGAAAAACCTCTGTAAAAACAGCCTGCAACCCTAGGTTACGGCGTTTCGACGAAGGAACGTCGGATTGAAGGAACTCGCGATACGAGTCGATTTGAATCTCGATCAAGTTCGGCGGGGAGATGACTTCCTTGATCTTGCCGAAATTGATGCGTTCGGAGTATTTCGTTGACATTGCGACCTCAGGAACTCGGATTTCTGCGTGTCTACCGTTCAGTGAACTATATGCGCCGTAAAGACAATACGACGAACTCCAGCGAAGGTTAAAATCTTCGATGGAACTCGCCCTACTGAGTGATTATTATTTTAATTTTTCGGCCAAAATTCTTTACAAGATGCCTTAAAAATTTGAACCCGCAAGTCTCCAACTTTTGGTCAGACTCAAGGTTTGTAGTGACTTAAGGGGCCACTCTGAAGAGAAAACCTTGGCTGGCATTGAACACAATAACAGCCAAGGTCCGAAAGAGAAGATTACTTGAGCTCGACTTTGGCACCTGCCTCCTCGAGTTTTTTCTTAGCGGCATCTGCGTCAGCCTTAGGTGCGCCTTCAAGAACCATCTTTGGAGCACCTTCAACCAAAGCCTTAGCTTCAGCGAGGCCCAAACCAGCCTTGACTTCACGCACCGCCTTGATGACGGCGATCTTCTTATCAGCTGGGACGGACTCCAACACGACATCGAAAATGGTCTTGGCTTCGGCCACAGGTGCGGCGGCCGCGCCTGCAGGTGCGGCAGCAGCGGCAGCAGGTGCCGCAGCGGTAACGCCCCACTTGGTCTCGAGGGCTTTGACGAGTTCAGCGGCTTCCAAAACGGTGAGCTTGCTGAGTTCTTCTACGAATTGATTGATATCTGCCATAATGTGTTTTGTGTTATTGTCGTCTCGTCGACAGGACGGCCGTCCCATATTAGTCCACTGCCTGCGGACCGACGATTTACTTTTTGTTGGTGAATGCCTTTAGGAAATCTCCTTCAGGCAAGAGTGAAATCAGGAACCCTTCTGAGCGTAAGCGTCAATGACGCGCGCCAGTTGTGAACCTGGAGTATTGATGAGTGCCGCCAATTTCTGAGCGGGCGCTTGAAGGACTCCGAGGAGTTTGCCCTGCAATTCGGCCAGAGGAGGAAGATCAGCAATAATCCGAATTTCCTCGGCAGAGAGTGCTTTATTCCCTAAATAACCAAATTGCAGCTTCGGCTTTTCGAACTCCGTCTGGAATCCTTTAATGACTTTGGCGACGGCGGCAATGTCCCCTTTGCCTGTAACTGCAGCCAGTTGGCCAGTCAATCGGCCGCTCAAATCGGCAAGACCTGCCTCCTTGGCAACAATCCGAAAAATGGTATTTTTAACGACGTGAACCTCTCCACCCGCCTTGATAAGACGTTTTCGGAGTTGGGTAAACCCGCCGACCGAGAGCCCCTTGTAGTCCACCACCAAAAAGAAGGGAGAGGCGTTGAGGCGAGCCAGATAGTCGGCTGAAATGAACTTTTTTTCTTCGCGCATGATTTTGTTCGGTTGAAGCTCAGACAGCTGCGATAAACTCCTTGAGGTCGACTGAGACCGGAGGACTCATGGTGAGGGAAAGTGTCACTGATTTAATGTAGACGCCCTTCACGCTCGACGGGCGAGCCTTGTAAACGGCTTCAATGACTGAACGCGCGTTGTCTCCAATCTGCTCGGCAGTAAAGCTCGCTTTACCTACCGGCACATGGATGTTACCCGACTTGTCGACCTTAAATTCAACGCGACCTGCTTTGACTTCACGGACAGCACGACCGGTGTCGTCAGTCACTGTGCCGGTCTTTGGGTTGGGCATTAAACCGCGCGGTCCAAGAACCTTACCCAATTTTCGAACTTCAGTCATCGCTTCTGGGGTAGCGATCGCAACATCAAAATCAGACCATCCATCGACGCACTTCTTAATCATATCCTCAAACCCAACGAACTCAGCACCTGCGGCACGAGCCGCCTCTGCTGGCGCACCAGGCTTGCTGAAAACGAGAACACGAACCACTTTACCTGACCCATGCGGTAGTGGAGTCGTCCCACGAACCATCTGATCGGATTGCTTCGGATCAACTCCAAGGCGAAACGAAAGATCAATGGTTTCATTGAACTTAGCACGAGGAAGTTTGGTGAGGAGGGAAACAGCTGAAGTCAGCGTGGTCACCTTGATGGCATTTACTAAGGCCAGAGCTTTTTTATATCGTTTACTAGGCATCTCAAGTGCGGTTCATACGGGCCGAAGCCCTCCCGCGGTTGGCATTTTAATCAGCGAACCAACGAATTGGAACAGCCGAGTTGAAATTTTTAGCAGATGACTGCAGCGTTGGTCAAAAGAATTTGCGGGAATTTTCTTCCAAGCCTTTGCATTGTCCTCTCAATGGTTGCTTCTCTCATCCTAAATTCGCTTCTGTTCAATAATCGTTTCTTGGGAATTGAATGGCATCTTTGGAAAGTAATCGGGTGGGCTGGGACACTCATTTTCTTTAGCCGTTTCCTCGTCCAATGGTATGCCACTGAACGCAAAAAGAAAGTCGTCGTTCCTCAGGCTTTCTGGTGGCTCAGCCTCTGCGGTTCGCTGATTCTTTTATCCTACGCAATTCATAAACGCGACAGTGTTTTCATTGCAGGCCAAGCATTATCTTGGGTCCCTTATCTCAGAAATCTTTACATCCACCGAAAAAATAAGGCCGCTCAGGTCACTTGCTCGGCTTGTGGGACATTGAACCCACATACCCATCAATTTTGCCCTTCTTGCGGAGGAGTTCTTGGTCCTCACCGTTAATTAACTTAGAAAAATCCCAAACCCTTCCCTTAATCCGCAATCCACTAATCCTTTCCACCACTCAAGGAAGGATCGTAAACTGGGTACTCCACGGGCAATCCAGTTCCTTCAGGATATTCATAAACTTGCCCCTCGAAATTGCGTAAAATGACCTTGTCTGCCGTTTTTCTTAGAATGTATCCAGGATTGATGGGCACTTTTCCGCCCCCACCTGGAGCGTCGATGACATACTGTGGGACCCCATAGCCGGTCGTATGTCCCCGCAACCCATCCATAATCTCTAGCCCGCGAGTCACCGTCGACCTCAAATGCGCACTCCCAGAGATCAAATCACATTGGTAAATATAGTAGGGTTTCACCCGACACATCAGGAGCTTCTGCACGAGAGCTCGCATCGTCTCGATATCGTCGTTAACTTTGTGCAAAAGTACTGACTGATTTCCGAGCGGAATCCCAGCATCGGCTAGACGACCCAATGCCTCCCTGACTTCCGTGGTCAATTCGCGTGGGTGATTAACATGAATACTAACGAAAAGTGGGTGAAACTGCCGGAGCGTTGAACAAAACTCTGGGGTGATTCGCTGGGGCAAAAAGACAGGGATTCGCGATCCGATTCGCAGGAATTCGATATGAGGAATCGCTCGCAAACGACTCAGTAGATTTTCTAGTTTTTCGTCATTGAAAAGAAGAGGATCTCCGCCACTCAACAGTACGTCGCGAATTTCTGGATGTGCCGCAATATAGGCGATTTGTCGGTCAAATTCAGGGTAGAAATCATAGCCACTCGCGTTGCTCACCAACCGTGACCGTGTGCAGTAGCGGCAGTAGGCAGCGCAACGGTCGGTGACCAAGAATAACACCCTGTCTGGATACCGATGAACCAAACCTGGCACGGGTGAATGTGAGTCCTCACCCACCGGATCCAAAGTCTCCCAAGGTGCAGTAACCGTCTCTTCAATTCGAGGGATCACCTGACGTCGCACTGGGCAGGCCTCGTCGTTGATATCGATCAGGTTAAAAAAATACGGTGTAATTGCCATGGCCAGCTTGGATTCGCCGGCCAGAATAGCTCCCTCACGTTCTTCGGTCGTCAGTTTGGGCATCAAACGCTCCAATTGAGCCACAGTGGTAATGCGATTTTTTAACTGCCAACGCCAATCATTCCAGTCTTTATCCGACACAGCATGCCAAGAGCCTCGCCCCGCTGTCCTAAATGCTTTCATCGAAATAAAAGAATCGGCAGGGGACTCGATGGCGGAAGAATCAAACTGCATGACGCGGAGCAAATTAAGAGCAGACTCCTGCGAGTCAAGGATTGAGCTCATTTGGATAAATTCAGCACTCAGGAAAAGTCCACCGTTCACCCGACCGCAAGACCGCATATCCCTGCCCAGATTGCTGACAGGCCATCACAAAATCGTCGGGGGGGGCTGTATTAAACTTAAAAAGATCGTAATGACAGGGTATGGCAATTTTAGCGCCGATCTGCCAAGCTAAACCGGCCGCCTCTTGTCCCCATAAATTTCCAGCAACTCGACGCTCCGAAGCCCGTCCATTCACCGGAAGAAGTGCCAGATCAACTCGCAGAGATCGCAGAAGTTCCGCCTGTCCTTCATACATCACGGTATCCCCTGAATGATATATCCTCCAAGGCCCCATACTTACGACGTAGCCGAGGCAGGTGAGGCGACCCGCTGCATCGGTCTCCAAGGTCTCATGAGCCGCAGGCACCGCGCGAATCTGTAAACCCTCGACTTGAACCTCCTCCACTCCACCACACGGACCAAAGCCTGGGACCGCTGACTCAAGACCTAGTAACTGCGATTCCGGCAAGCCACTCCGCTGCCTGATCACCCCACGGATCGCCTCGGGAAACACCAACTTCATTCTTGGGTTAGCTCTCGCAAGAGGCTTGAGTGTCTCCGGATCCAGATGATCGGTATGTCCGTGGCTGGAGGTGACAAGGTTAATACCAATCAACCTCGCCGGATCGATCACTCGCTCAGTCATACGAACATGGGGTTTGTCCGTCTCAGCATATTTTGAGGTTAAGGAATCGGAAAGGTAAGGATCCAACAGAACCCTCTTACCGCCCCACGCTAGGAGATATCCGCTCTGACCCAACCACCAGAGATGAAGGCGCTGGTCGGCCAAACAGGCGTCTTCCACATCAGCCAAAAATCGGTCGTCCTGTAAGGCGGGGCAGATCATGCTCTTTTTAAAGTTTCTGCCGAGCCAATGACACACCCTCACAGAGCGATTGCAACTTGCGGACTGCAGCCCAGCGGGCCGTCTGACTAAGACCGCAATCCGGTGCCAACACCAATCGATCCGCTGGAACAAACTCCAAGCATCGAGCAACTCGGTTAGCAACATCCTCCGAAGTCTCAATGTAGTAGCTCTTCACATCAATAATACCGACGGCCACGTCACGACTGCGGGCGATAGGTGCGATACACTCCAACTCAGCAAATTCTCGACTGGCCATCTCGACATGCATTTCATCGCATTTCATCTCAAGAAACGCAGGAAATAAGGGGGCTAACCGACGTGGCCCCACAGCTCGGGCTTTGTAATTACCAAAGCACAAGTGCATGCAAACCCGGGTTCGCCCGGTCACCGTTTCAATGGTCCGATTGTAAATATCCACAAACCGGCGAACATCTTCTCGATGAGCATAACAACTCATTGAAGGCTCATCGACACTGATTTCTCGACATCCTGCGGCGACGAGATCTTCCAACTCCTTTCGGACAATTGGCAGGAGTGCTTCGGTTAATGACCAACGGTCTGGATAACCCAAATTAGGATTAGCAAGGAGACGACCCGAAAGAGTATAAGGACCAGGCACCGAGGCCTTAAGAGTGACTGGCCGGGTTGACATGCCCTCCATCACAGACTGCAACCGCTGAAACTCTCCGACCGCTCCCAACCCACGGGAGGCTTGCAAAGGACCCCCCACAGCATGTTTTCCTCGTTGATCATGCGCAGGAGGCCCGAATCGTCGAGGCGATACAGATTCCAAATCAATGCCCTGAATGAATCCATAGAAGCTGAGGTTAAAATCCAAACGTGTTTGTTCTCCATCGGTGATCACATCTAACCCTGCTTTCAACTGATCGCGCACGGCACAAGTGACCGCGTCCCTTTGCAGTTCCGCCAAGTCTTCTGAGCCAAAGCGGTCGAGATGAGCGGAGGCCAATTCAACCCAACTCGGAAACGGATGGCTCCCGATAACCGAAGTTCTCAACGGACATTCTTTCATAACAAATAAAGAGCAAACCCGCCTAGGAACACCTTGCTTGATCAATTAACTGAAATTGAAACGGTAGGCTTGGGTTACCTTGAGATTAACTGGTGGTCAGTCAAAAAGGACTGTCCGATTTCCGCAAAGAAAAACTCGATCTTCAAAAACCAATCGAAGGGCTTGAGCTAAAGCAAACTGCTCCACGTCTCGACCTGATCGGGCAAGAGCTTCTGCACTCCGAGTATGGTCTACGGGTAAAACCTGCTGAACCAAAATCGGGCCTTCATCTAGAACATCGGTCACAAAGTGAGCAGTGGCACCGATCACTTTAACTCCGCGCTGAAAGGCCTGCTGATAACGTCTGGCTCCAATGAACGCGGGCAGAAAGGAATGGAGAATATTAATAATTCGAGAGGGATATCTCAAGACAAATTCAGGACTGAGAATCCGCATGTATTTGGCTAGGACAATAAAATCAGGTGCAGTTTCCTCGAGACAGGCCTGCAAGGACGCCTCGTGAGCAGCACGGCCGCGCAACTTTTTTTCTGTAAAAGAGTCAAAGGCTGAATTTGGAGATGGGGGTTGGTTGGTTGTTTAGGATTGGGATGTGTCGGAGAAGTAGGCGCGTCCGGTTTCCCACTCATCGGAGGTTTCCATGAGGATGGCGGTGAGGAG
>SIAZ01000011.1 GCA_009695405.1 Pedosphaera sp.
ACCGCTCGATAACCAGTTGCGAACGACCTCGCATTTGAACGATTTATCGAACTTCCGGCGCGTTTTTGTAGGGGAGTCTTTGATGATGGATTCCATGGTACAGGATTCCTCTTACTCTCCGTCCGAGAAATCGAAGCAACCTCACTTCTTGGTTGCTACCGCGGATGGATCGGTTCAAGGAACCTTCCAAAAGGAAAAAGACCAAGTGGTCTTTAACGTTACGAATGCTAAGGCAGGCGCCGCATTTCGACTCAGCGCGGTTACCGGTTCAGGCACCCCAACCCTGCCCGTCTTGACAGGTAAACCCGTTGATTTACGCACACTGACCAAGGGCGGTCCAACCCAGTGGGCGGAGACGGTCACCACTCAAGGTAAACTTGATACAGGCGGTGGCGATGGGAGTTACGTAGTCGATACCTTGACCGAGCCCTTTCCCAATCCATACCGAGTTAGCACCTTCATTGGCGGTTTTGATTTTCTACCCGATGGACGGGCGGCAGTCTGCACTTTCCACGGGGATGTCTGGATCGTATCCGGTATTAACGCCACCTTAGAGAAGTTGACTTGGAAACGCTATGCGACGGGGATGTTTCAACCGCTTGGATTGAAGGTCGTGAAGGGCGACATCTATGTAGCGGGCCGAGACCAGATTACTCGCCTAAAGGATTTGAATAGCGACGGAGAAGCCGACCTATACGAGAACTTCAACAACGACACGGTGGTCACTCCGAATTACCATGAGTTCGTTTTGGATCTCCATACTGATTCCAAGGGGAATTTCTATTATGCCAAAGGTGCGCCGTGGGAACCGGGGGTTACTTCACCGCATCAAGGCACTATTCTGAAAGTGTCGGCTGATGGAAAAAAAAGTGGAAGTTTTTGCGACCGGATTACGGGCACCTAACGGAATGACCGTAGGCCCTGACGACACGGTGTTGGTGGGTGATAATCAAGGGCATTGGATGCCCTCTTCAAAATTGAACTTGGTGCATCAAGGTTCCTTTATGGGTATGGTCCCATCCGCCCAAAAAGAGGTGACTCTTAAATACTCAGATGGGCGTGAAATCCGACTAAACCCCAGTGATCCGGCGGCCCGAAAAGCGAATGGCCTCAAGGGTTGGGATGGAGCGATGCCAATCCCGATAAGCTATGATCAACCGATTGCTTGGTTGCCGATGCGCTGGGATAATTCCAGTGGAGGCCAAGTTTATGTGACCAGTGACAAATGGGGACCTTGGAAGGGATCACCTCTTTTTATGAGCTACGGCAAGGGCCTTTTGTACGGAGTCTCTATGGATACCGTCGACGGCACGGCTCAGGCTTCAATGGTCCCCTTTGGATTAAAGTTCCAAAGCGGGATTATGCGCGGCCGATTTAGTGAAAAAGATGGTCAACTCTATGTGGCTGGATTGAAGGGTTGGCAGAATGCAGCGACACGGGACGGCGGTATTTATCGGGTTCGCTACACCGGCAAACCGGTCCGTCAGGCCTTGAAGGCGCATGCGGCCAAGAATGGTCTACAATTGAGCTTCAGTACCGCCTTGGATCCGAAAATAGCGGTCGATCCAGCCGGCTATTCGGTGGAGGTTTGGAACGATAAGTACAGTGGCAGCTATGGATCCCCCGAACTATCCGTCAAAACACCTAGTAAAAACGGCCATGATAAACTCGAGGTGAAGTCGGTAAAGCTCTCGGCTGATGGCAAAACGGTGTTCCTCGAAATCGACGGACTCACTATCGCCGATCAGTTCAGCGTGAAGTACACAGTGAACGCCGCAGACGGCGTCGAAATGACTCAACTTCGTTGATCTAAGCTTTTTTTGTTGCGACGCCCAGAAAGATATTTTGTCGTTCTGGGCGTTTTTCGCCTCTACCTTTAGAGGAGATCCGTTGACCTAGTTCCATTCAATGGATCTGATCGAACAATGTTCCTCAGATACTTCCAAAAAGCGTGTTTTATTAGTGTTTTTTTGACCGAATGCTGGGCCGTTGGAGCGCCCTATTTTCCGAAGACAGATTCTCAAAGTGGATGGCGTACAGCGACCAACGGAACGACAACATTAAGGCGAGCCGGGTTAGATCCTCGGCGATTGGAACAAGCTTGGAACTACACGCGTCGTTGTTCTCAGAACGCAGGCCTCTTGGTGGTACGGCACGGTTGGTTGGCACACGAGCGTTATGTTGGCCGGGCGAGTCGACAAGTGAATCCCGACATGGCTTCGACCGGCAAAGCTTACACCAGTATTGCCTGCGGTATTTTGCTCGAAGAATTCCGCAATCGGTTGCCGGAGGGTTTAAATACAAAAGTGTTCACCCGCGAATTTCTTCCCGAGGCCTTTGCGAAGGAGAATGCGCTCGATGATCCTCGACGTGCCGACATTACTCTCGGTCATCTTCTTTGCATGAGTGGCGGCTACACCGGCGAGGGCGGGGCACCGACCGCCGTGGTCTTGGGGCGCTCCTTCCCGCTCAAAGCAGTTTCTGGGCAGGATATACGGGACGTGGATGGCTCCTCGCTCCGGTGCGCAATGTGGACAAATGCGGGGGCAGGTTATTCCTATTCGTCACCCGAACCTCACATCGCCTCGATGGTCTTACGTCGGGTCAGCGGCATGGATCTCAAAGACTATCTTCACGAACGTTTAGCTAAGCCGATGGGGTGGGGGCCTTGGGACTATTGCCTGCGGCGCGGTGACTTTGTAATGCCCCATGCCAATGGAGCCGGAAGTATCGCTGTCCATGCGACGGATGCCCTCCGGTTTGGCTATTGCCTTTTGAACGAAGGCCGCTGGAACGGACAGCAATTAGTGCCTGCAAATTATATTGCACATTGTCACAGTCTTTCGCCCTACAATCCTCACAGCCCCTACAGCCTCATGTTTGAACACAATGCCGATGGTCACATCGCTGGAGCGCCTAAGGATGCCTTCTGGAAATCGGGTGCGGGAGGATTTGCTCTCATCATCGTGCCCTCTCTTGACTTGGTGATTTACAAGATGGGCGGCCATAACGGACAATATGATCCGAATTTTACTCGTATTCCACAACCCCAGATGAACGAGGAACGCGACGACTGGAAGCCGATCGCTCGGACTCCATTCAATGAAGGGAGCAATGGGGGAGACGATGGAATACGGCGAGTTCTCGAAATGGTCTGTGACGCTACAGTAAACTAATCTCTGCAATTCAAACCAAATAGCGCCGATGGTGCACTCATTGTGCCGCACTCTTCACATTTCATATTCTCAGGGCACAGGCTTTAGAAACTGAGTCGACGGCGCCACTCTAACAGGCATGACGACAGAAAACTTGCACAAGAAAGGCGTCGGTTATCCGCTCAATGCGACAGGGATCAACAAAAGGGTTTCTTAATCAAATTTGAAAGTTGAAGAACCGTTTTAACTAGGATCCCAAATTTCAACAATTGAACCGAAACAAAAAGACCCAGAGCCGAATTAGGAGGAATGACGTCAGTTTTAGGGAATAATCGACAAATTTAGGGTGTAAATAAACCGGCAAGCTACCCATTTTTCGTTCTCGATCACGGCCGATTTCAATCCAAAGGAAGTCTACTTCCCAAAGAACTTTTAAAAGAACTTCTTGCTCAGTTCTAGAACAGGCGGTTACTGGTGAGGCACCGTTCACTCATGGGAAAAACTCTTGTCATAGCAGAAAAGCCGTCGGTAGCAGCCGATATTGCTAAATCTCTGGGCGGCTTTAAACGAGTCGACGACTACTTCGAACGAGAGGATTACATCGTTGCCTCAGCGGTTGGTCACCTGCTGGAGATCCGTGCGCCCGAAGAATTTGAAGCCAAGAAAGGCAAATGGAGTTTTAATGCCCTCCCGGTTATCCCGCCGTATTTCGCCCTAGAACCGCGCGAAAAATCCATCGCCAAACTTAAAACGCTCCAGAAACTGATCAAGCGCAAGGATGTGGATGCGTTAATCAATGCCTGCGATGCGGGTCGGGAGGGCGAATTAATCTTTCGGTATATCGCCCAGTACTCTCAGGCTCGACAACCTATCAAACGCCTCTGGCTCCAGTCCATGACGGCCACCGCCATTCGCGATGGCTTCCAACGCCTTCGATCGGATGCCGAAATGCAACCCCTCGCCGCAGCGGCTACCTGCCGATCTGAATCCGATTGGTTAGTGGGCATTAACGGTACCCGCGCCATGACTGCCTTCAATTCCAAGGGCGGCGGCTTTAACAAAACCACGGTCGGGCGCGTTCAGACTCCTACTTTGGCAATCCTCGTCGATCGCGAAGAAAAAATCCGCCGCTTCGTTTCTCGTAATTATTGGGAACTTCACGCCACATTTGATTGCGCCGCCGGTTCTTACCCAGGTCGCTGGTTCGATGAACGTTTCATCCGCCCTCAAGCCGGTAAAGATGCCGGCGAAGCTTTGCGGGCTGAACGTCTTTGGGATGCGACTCGAGCGGCAGAAATTAAGACTCGATGCCTCGGTAAACCCGGTGTCGTTACTGAAGAAAGCAAGCCGTCCTCTCGAGTTTCACCCCCGCTTTTTGATCTCACCAGCCTGCAGCGCGAAGCAAATAAACGCTACGGGTTTTCAGCGAGTCGTACGCTTCAGATTGCTCAGGCTCTCTACGAACGACATAAAGTCCTCACTTATCCGCGGACCGATTCCAAAGCCCTGCCTGAAGACTATATCGGAACCGTCCGCAGTGTGTTCGATGCCATGTCCTCCAGTTCGTATGCACGGTTCGCTGGCACCATTGTCCAACAAGGCTGGCTACGCCCCAATAAACGGATTTTTAATAACGCTAATGTAAGCGATCACTTCGCTATCGTTCCCACCAATGTGGAACCGAAAAATCTTAGCGATATCGAACTGCGAATTTATGATCTCGTCACTAAACGCTTCCTCGCTGTCTTCTACCCAGCCGCGGAATACCTAATTACCACTCGGATCACTCGTGTGGTCGGTGAACCTTTTAAAACCGAAGGTAAAGTTTTAGTCAAAGCCGGTTGGTTAGAAATCTATGGTCGCGAATCGGTTACTAGTTCCGATAGCGAGGAATCCACAGCCAACCTCGTTCTTATCGCCTCGGGTGAATCAGTGACCACTCGCGAGATCGAAATCAAGGCCAACCAAACTAAGCCGCCACCGCGCCATACCGAGGCCACTCTGCTGGGTGCCATGGAAGGAGCGGGTAAACTGGTTGATGACGACGAACTCCGTGAAGCGATGTCGGAGCGAGGTCTCGGTACCCCAGCGACCCGTGCCTCAGTCATTGAAGGGTTAGTCGACGAAGAATACCTGCATCGCGCTAACAATGAACTTCAACCCACCGGTAAAGCATTTATGCTCCTCGCCTTGCTCCGAGGACTCGGTATCGAGGAACTGAGCAAACCCGAACTGACCGGCGAATGGGAACATAAGCTCAAAGAGATGGAGGCCGGACGCTATACTCGGCCCCGTTTCATGCAGGACATCGCCGAGATGACCCGCCGTATCGTCGAACGAACTAAGGCCTTTCAAGGCGATGAAGTTCCCGGCGATTTTGGTAATCTAAAAACTCCCTGCCCAAAATGTGGCGGAACTGTAAAAGAAAATTATCGTCGTTTCCAATGCTGTCATTGTGACTTCAGCCTTCCTAAATTCCTCGCGAGTCGCTTGATGGAATCGACGGAAATGGAACAACTCAGTATCGATGGATGTCTGGGGCCTCTCCAAGGTTTTCGTTCTCGGCAGGGATTCCCGTTTGCAGCAGTGCTCAAACTCGATCCCGATAAGAAACTAGTCTTCGACTTCGGCGACGACAAAGCAGCCGATAGTGGTTCCGTTGACATTGATTTCACCGGCAAGGAATCCGTTGGTAAGTGCCCGAAATGCAAGTCAGATGTCTTTGAGAACGGCATGAATTACGTTTGCCAAGCCTCGGTTGGGTCTGCCAAAACCTGCGATTTTAAAACTGGGACACTCATCCTTCAGCAATCCATCGACCGCACCCAAATTGCCAAACTTCTTGAAGCCGGCAAAACTGATCTTCTTAAGGACTTTGTTTCCAAGAAAACAGGTCGGAAATTTGAGGCCTTTCTTACTTTTAAGGAGGGCAAGGTCTCTTTTGAATTCGCTCCGCGCGAAAAGAAGTTTCTTCTGAAGGGCAAAAAAGCCGCTGAACCTGAACCTCCCATCGATTTCACTGGGCAGATATCTCTCGGAGCCTGTCCTAATTGTAAATCGAAGGTTTTCGAAGGACCGACCTACTGGATTTGCGAAAAGTCCCAAGCTGAAACCCGCAAATGCACCTTCAAAGTCGGAAAGAAAATTCTCGAACAGCCCGTGGATCGTGCCGAGGTCGAAAAACTGCTCAAGGACGGTCGAACCGAACCGCTGACTCAGTTTATCTCTAAAGCGGGCAAACCTTTCACAGCACATCTGGTTCTCGGTCAACGGGGTAAAGTCGAGTTTGAATTCTCCGACCGTTAACCCATTTTACGAAAGACAATATTAGCCGTCTTAATTCGACTCCTACACCAACCGAAACGGTAGCCAAGGCTCACATGCCCTCAGAAAACGACTACTCTCGGGGTTGCAGATAGCCATTCTGAAGATAGCTTTACCACCTGATCGTAAAACTTGACCCTCCAGATATGGCAATCAAACGACAGCCAACTTTTCTTATTTAAGCTAAACAAAACTATGATTCGGACTCAAATCAGTTCTCTCGTTCTCGCTTCTGCGTTAAGCGCCCCTTCTATTTTGGCAGGTACCAATGGCTTTTACGTCCCCTCTTTCCGAGGTGTCCAAGGTACCGATGTCAGTGGTTGGGATCGCTTCACATCCGGAGCAACAATCGCCAACTTGCCCGACCTGTTGGGATCCACTACCGGCACTCGCGCCACTCTCACCCAGTTAGATCCCATCGGAGCGGTGCTCGGTAGCGGCAATCTCTACGTTGGTTTCGGCACCGGTAACTTTAATATCGCCTACAACAACAGTAAGCCGATCGCTGAGATTAATCTTCAGATCCGAACATTAGGCACTGAGATGGACTATTCTGGGCTGCGCCTCAATTTCACCGGTGCTCAGGGCGCAGTCTCCCTGCCCGCTTCAGGTAACGTCCTCAATGAAACGCCAGCACAACCCGCCGGTAAAAATATTTCGATCGCCTACAGTTGGACTCTCTCTGACCCCACCGTCAAAGCGTTTAATGTCACCTTCAAATCCTCAGGCGAACATCTTAGTCTCGATGCCGTCACCTTGGATGTCCGTTCCCAAGGTGCAGTACCTGAACCCAGTGCTTGGGCCCTCGCCTGCCTCGGTATCGGTGCGCTCGCAGGGTCGATTCGGCGTCGTTGATCCATAAATTTTCAGGTAACTCTCCTCGAAAATCCTCTTAACCAGCGTAAAACGCTGGTTTTTTTTGAGTCAAGCACTCAAAACTTTGGAAAGGACCAAGCCCGCCCTTGCATCGGCGTGCGGCGCAAATACCTTTCCGGACTTTATGCGTTCACAGACTGCTCATCGTGTACCTTTAGCCTCCTCTTTGGCGGCCCTCCTCGCCCTTGCGCCCCCTCTTTCTGCAGAACACAAACTTGGCCCTCAACAAACATCGTTCAAAGCTCCTAAAATTGCCGCCGCTTCCGATGAAGGCTTAAAGGCAATTAAACGTTTCTCCTATCCCGCCGGTTGGAAAGCCGATCTTTGGTCCTCTGAACCCGATGTGGCTCACGGTGTTGCCTTTCACGTCGCTGATGATGGGCGTGTCTTTGTTGCGGAAAGCTTCCGCGCTTGGCATGGGGTCCCAGATATTCGCGGAATTATGCCTTGGCTCGATGAAGATCTGGCCTGCCGCTCGGTGGATGACCGTCTCGCAATTATGCAACGGAATCTTAAACCAGAGGAAATGGCCGGCTACTTCCTCAATACCGAACGTGTTCGGCTTCTTCGTGATACCAAAGGCACCGGTAAGGCCAATGTTTCAACGGTCTTCGCCGAAAACTTTGCTACCCCTCTCGATGGCATTGCATCCGGTGTCTTTGCTCTCGGTAAAGATGTCTTTTTTGCTAATATCCCTAATGTTTGCCACCTGAGAGACGGTGATGGCGATGGCATCGCCGATACCCGACGCAGTATCATCTACGGTCATGGAATCCGAGTCGGATTCCTCGGTCACGACCTCCATGGGTTGGTCTTCGGTCCGGATGGTAAACTCTATTTCTCCATCGGCGACCGAGCCTCAATGCTTAAAACGGAAGGTCACACCGTCGGAACTCCTGATGCTGGAGCCGTCTTTCGCTGCCAACCCGACGGTTCAGGTATGGAAATGGTCTATATGGGCCTCCGTAATCCTCAGGATCTGGTGTTCGATGAGTGGGGAGATCTGTTCACGGGTGACAACAATTCCGACGGTGGCGATCAGGCTCGCTGGACTTGGCTAGTCGAAGGCGGTGATAGCGGATGGCGTATTGGATGGCAATTTCTCGAGGGAGGTAATGCCCCAAATCCTCGCGGTCCTTGGAACTCGGAAAAAATGTGGTATCCACAAAACGACCTCCAACCCGCCTACATCACTCCGCCGATCAAAAATATTACCTCGGGCCCCAGTGGGGTTAGCTACTACGAGGGCACAGGCGCGGGCCCTGAATGGAACGGCACCTTTACCCTCTGTGACTTCCGCGGCAGCTCCAGTGGGTCTGGTCTTTGGAAGTTCAAACTTAAACCAAAGGGAGCCGAGTTCGAAATCGTTGGGGATGAGAAATTTATCTGGTCGGTCAATGCTACCGATGGCCATTGGGGCCCTGACGGCGCCTTTTGGGTGCTAGACTGGTACGATGGCTGGGAAGCGGTCGGCAAAGGTCGCATTTACAGCTTCAGCGATCCCAAATTCGCAACCTCAACTCTCGTCACAGAAACTCGATCCCTCCTCGCCCAAGGCTTTACCAGTCGAACTACGGGGGATCTCTCCCGATTGTTGGCTCACCTCAACTACCGAGTCCGCCTCGGTGCCCAGTTCGAACTCGCCGCGCGCAATGAAGACAAACCTCTTCTCAAAGCCGCTCTCTCTGGTAAGACAATACAAAGCCGTTTGCACGGTATTTGGGGCTCTGGCCAAATTGCTCGCGCTTCTCGGAATACAACTCGACCCGAGGTCAAAATAAAGATCCTCGAACGTCTTATTCCCCTCTGTGCCGATCCTGAACCGCGCGTTCGGACCGTGGCCGCTCGAGTGCTCGGCGATGCCGCTTATGGGCGCGCTTATTCTGCACTCCTCCAACTCACTACCGACTCCGATCCTCACACGCGGGCCCTCGGAACGATTGCCTTCTCCAAACTCGGTCGACGCGAATCCATCCCTGCCACTTTCGCTCTCCTCGCCGACAATGCCGACAGGGATCCCTACCTACGACACGCCGGCGTCCAAGCCTTGCTCGGTGCAAATGATATCGATGCTCTTCTTAATCAGGTAAAGCATCCCTCCGAATCGGTTCGCTTAGGTATCGTACTCGCTCTTCGCAAATTAGAGCGAAATGAAATCGCTCTCTTCCTCAATGACGCCTCTCCCAAAGTCGTCACCGAGGCTGCCCGCGCTATCAATGATCAACCGATTACCGGTGCTATAGAGGCTCTCGCCAAACTCATCACCCAACCCGCTACCGACAACGCTCCCCTCCTCCGTCGCGTTCTCAATGCGAATTACCGCTTCGGCACTCCGGCCACAGCAAATGCACTCGTCAAGTTCGCTGCCGTGGCTTCGGTTCCTGAATCTCTTCGCGCCGAAGCCCTCGATGCTCTGGCTCTCTGGCCTTCCAATCCCGGTCGTGACCGCGTCACTGGACTTTGGCGCCCAACCGCTTTTGCCCGCAATACCGCCACCCCGAGCGACGCCCTTAACCCCTCGGCCGTCAACCTTCTCACCACGACTCCCAATAAAGTCCGCGCCGCTGCTGCCCGCGCGGTTGGCACTCTTAAGCTTACTCAAGCAGGCCCCTCCTTGGCCAAACTCATCATTGAACAACAGGCCGATGGTGCCACCCGCGCCGATGCTCTACGTGCCCTCTCTCTTCTTCAAACTGCTGACTACGCCGAGGGGTTGGCCGCAGCATCTAAAGATCCGGACGAAAAGATCCGCAGTCTCGCCACTAAACTCGCTATCGAACAACCTCCGATTACTCAAAAAGCCACGCCATCAAAAGCCGCAACCGCCGCAACCGCCGCAACCGGCCTAACCACGCTAGAATCGGTTCTTATCTCCGGCACTTTGATCGAAAAACAGGGTGCTTTAGCTACCCTAGCCGGACTTCCTGGTATGGAAGTTGACGCCCTGATCACCGCTTGGATGAACCGAGTTCTTGCGGGGACTGTGCCCGCCGAACTTCAACTCGACGTCCTAGATGCAGCCGCCAAACGTCCCATGTTAAAGCCGCTCTTAGTAAAATACGAAACCGCTCTCGATCCTAAAGACCCGACAGCTCGTTGGAAAGTATCGCTCGTCGGAGGCAATGCTGAAGAAGGTAAAAAAATCTTCGCAGAACGAGCCGAAGTGAGTTGCATTCGTTGCCATAAAATCAGTGGAGAAGGAGGAGAAGTCGGACCAGAACTTACTGGATTAGGCAAGAAAAACGGACGTGCTTATCTCCTCACCAGTATCGTGTTTCCCAATGCCTCTATTGCTCAAGGTTTCGAAAATATCCTCGTCACTCTCAAGGGCGGGCAAGCTTATGCTGGCATTATCAAATCGGAGTCAACGGATGAACTCCTGCTAAATTCGCCGGAGGATGGATTGGTGAAAATCAAAAAATCAGAAATTCAAAGCAGAGAAAAAGGTTTGTCAGGAATGCCTGATGGCTTTGGTGAGCTGCTTTCGGGTCAAGATCTACGTCATCTCATCGAATACTTGGCCACCTCCGAATAATCTTATTCGCTTGAATCAGGGTGTAGCTCATAATAACGGGCGCTTGAATCGGCCTCGTGCTTCACCTTTCCTAAGGATCACATCCTAGCCCATCTCATTGTTACCTCTCATCGTTCGCATGCTTCCCACGGATTATATTAAACGACTGCGGCAGATCGAAGTGCGTGCGCGAATTATTAGCGAACAATTGATGGGCGGACGAATCCCTAGTGTCTTCAAGGGACGAGGAATGGACTTCGCCGACGTTCGCGAATACGTCCCGGGTGATGATGTCCGCCGAATCGATTGGAATGTCACCGCGCGCTTACGCAAACCTTTTATCAAACGTCATGTCGAAGAACGTGAGTTGGTGGTGATGCTCCTGATCGACCTTTCCGCGAGCGGTCACTTCGGCACGGCAATAGGTCCCGATGCCCCAGAATCCAAGCGCGAACTGGCCGCCATCCTTGCCGGAGCTCTTGCCTTCAGTGCGGTCCGTGACGGTGATCGCGTCGGGGCTATTCTCTTCACCGACCGGGTCGAAAAATACATTCCCCCTCGCAAAACTCGGGCTCATGTCACCCGACTCCTCCACGCTCTTCTCTTCACCACTCCAAAGAGTTCCGGTACCGCAATCGCATCGGGTCTGAATTTTCTCAATAACTTGTTTCGCAGACCCACTCTCGCCTTTGTTTTGTCGGACTTCCAGGAAACCGACGACGCCGATTGGACGCGCCGACTTAAATCCACAAACCAACGTCACGAGGTGATCGCCCTTCGGTTAACCGACCCGCGGGAATTGGAATTACCCAACATCGGTATCGCACTACTTGAAGATGCAGAATCTGGCGAGGTCGTCGAAGTCGATACTGGCGATCCAAAAGTCCGCGACGCTTGGTCCGCGATTGCCAACGAGCGTGCCCTCGAATTACGAGCCACTTTCCGCCGCAGTCGTGTCCCCGAATTAGAAGTCCGCACCGATCAACCTTGGACCCAAAATCTCCAACGTTTCCTCGATGTCGCCGCTAAACGGAGAATCGCATGACCAACCAGCTTCTTATCGAGGATCTTTCTCTAGTGGCACTTCCTGCTTGGTGGGAGAGCCCTTGGATTCTTTTCTCTCTGCCAGTGCTTGTTGGGATTCTTTTTTACCTAATGACTCGCTGGTGGCAAACCCGTCGTGCCCCCACCCAATCCATGCCGATTACCGAAGCCCCCCGGGTTCACGAAGAATTTCTTCGCCGCCTCCAAGCACTACGAGACCGCCGCCCCTCCATCGAAGCTTATCCGCTGGGAATCGAGGTAAGCGAAATTTTGCGAGGCTACTTGGAAGCTCAATTTCGTTTCGATATCCGCTATCAAACCACTCGCGAATTCCTCACTTCGGTCGCTTCGGATTCTCGATTTACCTCAGAAAAACGAGAGGCTTTAGCCGGTTTCCTGCAACACTGTGACGCCGTCAAGTTTGCCAACCAAAACCCCTCAGGCTCTGAACAGGATGGTCTACTAGATACCGCCGAAAAGGTGATCCGCGGGAACTCACCTTCACCGCTTAAAACCGAAGGAAACCGATGACGGACCTTGGCCATATCGAGTTTCTACATCCGTGGTTCCTCGTCGCTTTACTCATACTACCACTCCTCGCTTGGTGGCGAAACCCCAAGGGCCCGATCCCAGCATTAGTCGTTCCCACGCTGACTCGACGTGCCCATCTAGGGACGCCAGTTCGCCGCCACCGAGGTGTCTTTTCTTGGACTTGGCCTCTGATTCCCCTCGCATGCTTCATCTTGGCCTTGGCTAGGCCACGCCTGCCTCGTGGTGACACGCCGGATCCCAGCAAAGGCATCGATATTATGCTGACTCTCGATTTCAGCCGATCCATGGCTGAAACTGATTTTCGACTGGAACGTAAACGGGTAAGTCGACGCGCTGCGCTGGAAGTGGTGACTGAAAAATTTATTGAAGGGCGTCCCAATGATCGAATCGGTATTGTTTGCTTTGCTCGCACTCCTTTTCTCGTGAGTCCACTCACTCTTGACCATAGTTGGGCGGTCGCTTCTATGAAACAAACCGATCTAGCCACCGGCACTGGAATTGGATGGGCAGTAATGGCTGCGGGTAATTTTATCCGCAAAGACAGTGATCGCAGCAAAGTGATGATCCTGATTACTGATGGCGACAATTCCTCCGGCCCAAGGGCCTCGGATGTCGTCAACCAATTGGTCAAAGATCGGATTAAAATGTACTCCGTCTTGATCGGCCCTGAAATGGTCACTCCCTCACTCGCTGCAACCCATGATCTCAATAAAGCCTCCCGAGCAACGGGCGGACAATTCTTTCAGGCAAATGACACTCGATCACTTCAAGGAATCTATAATTTAATCGATCGTCTGGAAAAACGGGAATTGATCCAAAAAAGGTTCGTCTTGTGGCGCGAACTCTTTCCTTGGCCTCTCGCTACCGGCGCCCTGCTCTGGTTGACTGGATGGGTCACAAGCCAAACAATCAGAAGGCGGCTCCCATGAGATTCGCACATCCTGAACTTCTCCTTATCGCACCGGTCGCTCTCGCTCTATTCCTTATCGTAAACCGAGTCGGAACCCGTCGAGGTCGTGCTGCTCTGACAACTTTTGCAGGTGATCCCACCCGAGCTTGGGTCGCCAGTTCTTCGGTAATTTGGCGCAAACGGTTGGATCCAGCCTTGGTCTTCTTCACCACCGTTTGCCTCAGCCTCGCTCTCGCTCGACCACTCCTTTATCGCACCGACGAACACTCTGAACTCCGTGGTGTCCCCTACTTGGTCGCACTAGATCTCTCAAGGTCAATGCTCACACCCGATGTTCGGCCTAACCGCTGGTTCTCAGCCACCAATGCTCTCGCTCGTTTTCTGGAATCAGCGTCATCTGACCGCGTCGGTCTTGTCACCTTCAGTGGGGTTGCTTACCTGAATGCGCCCCTCAGCTTCGATCCTCGGGCCATCCTATCCATTCTTCATTATACCTCTCCTCTCTCGATCGATATGGATGGGGAAACTGCGGGTTCGGACCTCGGTTCAGCGATCGAACGGGCCGGTCGCTACTTTGTCAGCAATGCTATTCAGCCTCGAGTAGTGATCCTCGTCACTGATGGCGAAGATTCTGGAACTCAGTTACTTGAAGTCGGACGTCGCTGGGCTCGCCAAGGGGTCAAGGTCTGCGCTATTGGTGTCGGCACTCGTGCCGGAGCTAAGGTTCCTCAGATTAATTATAGCACGCCGACTCTCAATTCCTCAGGACAGGAGGTCATCTCGCGTCTGAATGAAGCTAATCTTAAACGGATCACAGCTCTCACCGGCGGTCGCTATTACCCGCTCGGTAACCAAGGGGAAGGATTTACCCAACTACGCGAAGAATTTCTCAAACCTCTTGCAGAAACAGCCTCACGACTCAATTTAAAGAATTATACTGAGGGATTTCAAATCCCACTGTCACTCGCTGTTCTCACTCTTCTGCTGCGCTTTTGTCTCGGTGCTGGACGCTCGGTCCAAATCAAAAATCTTCCCTCTATCCGACTGATTCCGCCTCTTAAGCCATGACTCTCTTCCTATTGTTGGGCGCAGTGCTGATGGGAACCGCCGCCTCACCGCTGGTTTCTGCCGCAAATCCCCCCATCGATATCTCCTCGTTACAACGCCAATTAACCAACGGTTCAGCGGCCTCTGTCGCGGATATTCTCGGTGCCGCCGCAGAAAGAGACAGCGGCAATGTTCATCTCAATTACGATCACGGTGTCGCAGCTTATGCCGCCGGTCGGTGGGATGATGCTTTGGTCGCCTTCGATCAAGTGGAAACCGCCCGCAATCCTCGATTAGCCGCCTTAGCTCGCTTTCAACGGGGTAATGCCGAATTTCAATTGGGAGCCGTGTCTCGCACTGCAAATTTAGACGAGACAATTTCACGCTGGAAAGCCTCGTTGGAAGCCTTTACCAGCCTCCTCAAAGACTCCCCAAAAGAGGAACGCGCTCGCCGTAATGAGGTCTATGTGCGAGGTCAACTCGCAGGTCTTCTTTTGGAAGAAGCCAAAAAATCCGCTGAGCAATCAAAAAAAACGGGCCAAACTCCGGCTCAACGCACACCTGCCTTACGAAATGCCTTTGAGAAATTCACCGATGCCAAAGACGTTGTGCCCAATAATTCTGAAGCAACAATGGGGGAAGCGGAAATGCGTCAAGAACTGTCGAGTGCCCTCAAACAGGAAGGGATTAAAAATGTCCAAGCACCTCTCTCATTAAAACCCAACCGGCGCGAACCTCGGTTGCCAGATGTCGACGCTTCGCGTTTAGAAAAAGGCCTAGCTCAACTGGAAGAAAGTGCAGAATTACGCCCCGACGATCCGGAGACAAAGGCAGCCATAGACCAAGCCAAGGAGCGACTGGCCAATGCCAAGGTGAAACAGGCAGAAACCTTTTTGGCTCTGGAAGAACTGGTGCCAGTTACCAAAGAAAAACTGGCGCTTCTTCGGATGGCTCGTGAGCAAATAGACAAGGCATTGGATCAATCTCCGAAACACGCGGAAGCACTTCAATTAGGCGAGGAAATCGACCGCCGCCTCTCGCAAGTTCATGAAGAAGAAGGTGATTTTCTGGAGCAACAATCCCAATTCAGCCCTCAGGAACAACAGGCTATGCAACTGGGTCAAGCCCTCGATCATTTCCAACAAGCGGGCGAGTTGCGACCGGAAGATAAACGCCTAAAAGCAAAACAACAACAGGCTGAAAACAAGCTCGCTGAAGCCCTCGATAAGTTGGCTGATAAATTGATGCAAAGCCCTGAGGGTACAGAGCCGATGGAAGTCCAAGCCGCTCGACTTGAGGGCGCGGAACAGGCACTGGGTGAACTACAAGCACTCAAACCTAGTGATCGCACGGCTCAACGAGCAGAACAGGTGGGTAAAGAACTCGACGGCTTGCGTGAGAAAATGGGGGATAACGGTAAGAAACCCGGCGAAAAACCCGGCCAAGGTCAACCAGGGTCTCTCCCCGGTCAAGGCCAAGGTCAACAGCCTCAACCCCAATGGATAGGGCAACCTCTTGACGGTCCACCGCGTATCAACCAACCCGGTTCCAAGGGCCAGTCCCCAAAAAATGCGGGCAAAAATATTCGCGACTACTAATGACTTCGTTTCCCGCAGGACTCCTTGGATTTTACCGCAAACGGCGATTCTAAAAGAGCTCGATCGAGACTAACCTAGCCTTAAACTCTGAGACTCTGCCAAAGACTCCACGCCTCCGGAGCAAGCATTAAAGCCGCAACTTTGCCCTAAACCCCGTGACTCAAAACCCCTTGCTCCCTTCCCTTGCTCGAGTTGTTCGTGGGCTTTCGACTCTTTTCTGGGGACTTCCTTTTGCTTTGCTTACCTGTATCCGGACTAGCATGGGTGACTTAGGCTCCCAAGGTGGGATCTGGCTACCGCTCGCCTCCTGCATCCTTATTTGGTTCGGGCTCCGACAACTCGCGTCGTTCCAAACTCAGGAACGGATCTGGATAAACGCCCTCGCTCGTGCTGAAATTTTCGCTCTAGCCAACTGCGCACTCGCCCCCTTTACCTGGTGGTGGAACCGCAATCCATCCTCACTTTTCTTTGCCCAAAGCATTCTTTTCTTTCTCTTCTCTGCACTCGCCTTCCTTTTCGCTTTAAATCATGTCCTCCGCCGTCTCGCTGCACTTCTACCCGACGAAACTCTTCGAATGGACATCCGTTTCTTTACTCGACTCAATGCCGCTTTAATTCTTTGCCTAACGCTCCTCGCCGGAGCTTGGTGCCTCTCCTTTTATCTGCCCGTTACCCCCACATCCTTCGATTGGTTCATTGAGGCCATTGAACAAAGTCGACTCACCCTGATTGTTACCCTCGGACTGCTGCCCGTGGCCGTCACTATGACTCTCATCTGGAAAGCCAAGGAAGCAATCGTCGCCGACGTCTTCCACTCTCGCTGACCTACTTCATCCCAAATTTTTGCAGATCACCCTCGTTCGGGCGATCTGCCCCACTTGATTAACAAAAGCTCTTCCTTATTTGAGCGACTTAATCCGGATATTTCGGAAAGCCACAGCACCATGATCCCCTTGAAGCAGGATCGGCCCTGGTTGGTCCACAAGATCATCCAATTGACCTCCAGTCCCCTTCGCCGATACCACCTGATCGTGCACCTTCATTCCGTTGAGGATGAGCGAAATTTTATTTCCTACGAGTGTCGCTTCCGCTGTCTGCCATTGACCTGCTTTTCGAGAGGCGAAAAGTGAAACAGGCTTCAAATCGTAAATAGCACCATTGCCGCCTGCCGTCGGTTTACCAGAAGCAAAATCGTCGAACACCTGGATCTCATGACGGCCGCGTAAGTAAAAGCCAGAGTTCGATTTCGGAGCCACTTGAAACTCGTATCGCACCACAAAGTCGCGAAAGATTTCTTCTGTCAAAATGTCAGTGCCGTGCTCAGTAAAGTTCCCGTCCTTACCCACTTTCAGTACATTGCAAAGCATCCCATTCTGAACACTCCACGACTTCATTCCTTCCTCGCGACGATACTTCCACCCTTTCATACTCAGCCCGTCAAATAAAAGTCGGAAACCCTCCTTTTTCTCGGTTGCACTCAACACGTTGGCTGTGTCTGTCACTTTTCCAGATCCCGCCGCTAATCCAAGTCCCCAACGAATCCCGCCAAGAATATGTTTCTGGTAAGCTTCACTGGTCCACACATCCTCACGATGCCCCAGTGAAGTGTAGAACATTCGGCCGCCACCCTTCAAATCCTTGGCCCAAGCCACTGGGAAATCACCCGGTACATGGGTCTGCGGATGCTTGTCCAAGGTCAATAATCCATGAACTCGCTTCCGGTGAAATTCCTTAAACTCATAAATCTCATCATACATTGTCCAGTTATCACCCAAATGCGCGTTTGCAGGGTGGGTTGGATCCTGATTGCCCATATTCACTGTCACCTGCGATCCGTGAGTCAAAAAGAGACCTCCTAACATCTCATAGTAGGGAGGGTATCCATGGAAAGTATCGCTGCTGGAATGCATCCCAATAAACGCATGACCGTTCTCAACCCACTTGATAAATCCATCCTTGTCCGGTATCGCCAGTTCACCCGTGGTGTTGGCAAAAATTACCGCATCAATGGTCGCTAGATTCGCCAAAGACAGCTTTTGCGCCACTTCCGCATCGTCCTGACCGTTGGCACCGCCTCGCACAAAATCAACGACGGTGTAGTCACCTGACGTGGTTCCTAACGTCGCAATGACGTTCTCGGCTGTGGCAATGGAGCTATGCCGAAACCCCTTGGTAGCAGTGACGACCAAAACCCTCTTTGGGGCAACTTCCGCTGCACCCAGTGCAGCTGAAAGAAAAACGGCAGCTGAAAGGACGAATTTCATAATCTGATTAACGACTGTCTCCTCAGGAACGCCCAAAGTTTATGAGCTACTATTCGCAAGGCTTTTCGCCTACTTCGAACCTATCACGTTCGGATGGCAAGCCCAGCGCAGCAAAATCTTCGACTCGGCCTCAATCCCCATCGGAAATGACAAAAACGTCGCTCGGAAAACTCTCCGGTCCAAATGAGAAACCTCGTCGCTTTAAACCCACTGAAACCGGCCTTGCCTTGATAAAACGAACAAAAATAGAGAGCGCTATGGCGACATTGCTGAGCACAAGCAGTTGCTCAGAAAGCTTCAAAGCCCAGCACCTCTGTTTCATCGCTTTAACCCGATGGTAATGCCCCTAAAAAGTTCGAAGTGAAAGCATACCCCTTTTTAGTATCGCGCCGCTCGTATCGATGGCAGATCGAGTACCATGCCTCGTTCGACTTAGATTAAAGTTCGATAGCAACGCGTTTCTTCAAAGCATCGAGACCGTCGCCATCAAGGCCCCATTCTCGAACCACTACTTGCGCGGGATGTGGCAGGATGGTCACTGTTGATCCGGTTACTGTTACCTCTCGGTTGAATGCGGCATCGAAACCACGGTGGGCTTTCTTAGCGGACACTTTGATAGGCTTAAGGTTAGGCACCCTCTTCAAACCTCTATCCACCCTTTGCAAACAACCTCAATGGTGCGAATTCATATACCACAGAGTGCCCCCCACTAATGCTGAGAAAAATAAACCAGCAAACAGTGCGGCCCACATTTGTTGATGAAACTTTTTCCTCGCCCCACGTCCTTGCCCAGGCAACAGGTAGTAGCGGTGCTCTTCAGGATTTCTTTTTTTACCAAAAAACATGACAGATCGGGGTAGGTAACTGCTCGGGACGGAATTGGACTTAAGCCAAATTCGATCTTGGTGCAATAGCCTTCATTTCCAGACTTTGATTTCCGACGAAACCGCCCTAACCGGATCGGTTCAATTAAGTACTGACCGCGTCTTCATCTCTCAGTTGCATCTCAGCAAATCATCCGTTAACTCTTCTCTGTTCAAAGGTTCCACTTGAACGTCTGTTCCAATCTTATGAAGAGAATTTCTTTGTTCCTCCTGACTAATATCGCCGTCCTCTTGGTTGTTTCTATCGTCGTTCGTGCTCTCGGCCTTGATCGCTGGATGGATCGCTCCGGTGTCATGAACTATGGCACCCTAATGGCGTACTCTTTGGTGCTCGGCTTCGCAGGTAGCCTCTTCTCTTTGATGATCTCCAAATGGATGGCTATTCGGGCCTATTCCATCGAGATCATCGAAAAACCAACCTCGCCCACAGACCGTTGGCTTCTCGATACTGTCCGCGCCCAAGCGGGTCGTGCTGGAATCCCTATGCCGTCGGTCGGAGTTTATCAAAGTCCAGAAACCAACGCCTTCGCTACCGGTCCCTCTCGGAATAATGCCCTTGTCGCAGTGTCCTCCGGTCTCCTTTCCAATATGCGCCAACGCGAGGTCGAAGGCGTTCTCGCTCACGAAATCGCTCACATCGCTAATGGCGATATGGTCACTATGACGCTCCTGCAAGGCATTCTAAATACCTTCGTCATTTTCTTCTCTCGAATTATTGGGATGCTGATTGACTCTTTTCTTCGGGGGCAACGACGCGATAACGAAGGTTCCAGTCTCGGCGGTGGGTTAGGATTTTTTATCGGATCAATGATCGCCCAGATTTTTCTCGGGTTACTCGCCTCTTTAATCGTAATGGCCTATTCTCGACGGCGCGAATTCGCCGCTGATGCCATGGCCGCTCAAATCGAAGGCCGCGACGCAATGGTGGGCGCCCTCCAACGCCTCAAAGTTATTCATGAGGGAGGTGGCGTTCTCGATGATCGCTCAGCCGCATTAACAGCCTTTAAAATTAGCCATAAATATGGAAGTCTCTTTTCCTCTCACCCTCCTCTTGACGAGCGAATTCGTGCTCTCAGCGCCGCCTCATAAGCCGAAAATTTTCCTTTAGTTAACGGGGATCTTGAACCATCCAACGGGTCACATACGGATCGAAGCGGGACAATAAAAGATGAGCCCATCTTTCTCGTATCTTCTCTACCCAAGACCGAGATTGCCGCCAAGTTTTCGTTTCGATGCGCTGCGCATGCCTGCAAGCCGCCCCGACCCAATCCCGTGCCTTGGCGACCACCTCAGGGTGCTCAATCCGCAGCATGATTTCATGGTTAATGTGAAGGCTACGGGTATCTAAATTCGAGGAACCGACAAAGACAACCGCCTCGGTGAGATACAGTTTGGCATGCAATACTTGGGGTTGATATTCTAGAATTTCGACTCCAGCTCGTAGTAGCGGACTGTAAAGAGATCGCCCCGCACGACGCGACATCGGAACATCAGACCGGCCCGGCACCAAAATTCGGACCTTCTTTCCGTCGCGAGCCATGCGAGCCAGCATTCGTCGTAGCCGCAATCCTGGCAAAAAGTAGGGGCAAACAATCTGAACGTCTTCCGCCCGTTCTAGATCCTTTCTCAGGGCAACTAAAAACGCAGCGCCACCTCGGCCTGGTCCGCTCACAATCACTCCAACCTTCTGCTCCTCAGAGGATGCCAAGTCTACCGTCCGCCGCCTCAAGCGCACAAACCGAAGGGGGCTTTCGACTGCCAGATCCCACATCCGGTCGAAAGCGATCGAAAGCCTATCAGCAACTGAACCGGTTAAGCACACACCCACATTACACCAACCTCGAGAAATGCCATCTCCTAAATAGACCGAGGCAATATTAAACCCACCCACGATGGCGATGCTGTCATCCACCACGATGAGTTTGCGATGATCACGAACCATCAGGCGATTGAAAGAAAGGGGATTAAAAACCCGTACAAGGCCACCAGCCTGTTCAAGAGGTTTCCAAAAGGAGATCGGCAAAGAATAAGATCCCAACCCATCTACAAGGACTTGGACCCGAACACCGCGCAGTGCAGCGGCCACCAAATAGTCACGGATTGCGACACCCGGTAGACCCTCAGCCACTGTATAAGACTCTAACCGGATGCATCTCTGAGCTCTCGAAAGAGCCTGCCCCATAGCTGCAAAGGCAATGTCCCCTGTTCCCAACCACTGGAATTGCGTCCCGCTGTCGCTCACGCCTTCCCCTATTTAACCTCCGCAGACCCGGTAGCCAACTGATTCCTTCGATACGCTCCGAGTCAGCTCAGTCAACCGATTAGAGTAGCAACTTGACAATTTTTGTTTCTTCTATTTCTGTACATACAGAAATGCCAAAGCTAAGCGAACTGTCTGGAGCGGAGAGACGCTTCATCTTGCACTGGGGAGAAATGGGGACTCGCTGGGGGATCAACCGAACTGTCGCCCAAGTTCACGCGCTCTTATTTCTTTCGCCAGAACCCCTGAACGCCGAGCAAATTCAGGAAACTCTTTCGATCGCCCGTTCTAATGTTAGCACCAGCCTGAAAGAGCTCCAAGGTTGGGGGATTATCCGACTTGTTCACCTACCCTCTGATCGTAGAGACCACTTTGAAAGCCTGCGAGAAATATGGGAAATGTTTCGAATTGTGATCGAAGAACGTAAGCGCCGAGAAGTGGATCCGACAGTGGCAATGATTCGAACCTGCATCACTGAAGCCGATAAAGATCCAGCTACCAGCGAGTATGCCCGCGATCGTCTTCGAGAAATGCACGTCTTCCTCACTACCACCTCAGCTTGGTATGCCACCTTCCGAGGTTGGCCTACATCCGTCGTCACCCGCTTCTTCAGCCTCGCCGATAAATCACGCAAACTTCTCGGAATTAACGCCGACTAACTTCTATTATTTCAGTTATGACAGAAAAAACAGATCCGAGTAGAGACCACGGGCAAGCCCACGTCTTCTACGATGCTCACTGTCCGGTCTGCCGCTCGGCAGTAGCGAAATCTAGGGGGATTTTTGAAGCACGCCAAATCGGGTTTTATCCCCTGCAAGACATGGGTGTACGCAAACTTCTCCACCTCAAAGAAGGGCAACTTCCAAAGGAAATGAAACTGATGGATCGCACTGGGCGTATCTTGGGTGGAGCCTCCGCCGTCGCTTGGCTTTGTCGCCAAGTGATTTGGCTCTGGCCGCTTGGGCTTCTCATGGACGCCCCAATTTTCAACCGCATCGCTCAGTCTGCCTACTGCTGGATCGCCAGCAACCGCTACTGCCTCGGGGATCTGTGCTCGCTGCCCCCGACTCCCTCCGGCACCTCGTTCAATCGCCACCACGCGGCAACCACTTTTCTGGAAATGCCCTGAACAAAACCGGAGTTCCCAACCGAACAGGGGTCGCAAAACTCAGGAACCTATGAAGCGAGGTATCCCAATGAGAGTGGACAGACCAGCAACCGCATTGCACCCCACTTCCACGTTCAAGGAAAAGAACCGGTTATTATTTCAAATTGTTTCCCATTGACTCTTGGGCGAAATAATTTCTAGCTACCTCACCGAGCCACTATGACCGCCAGGAATAGACGATTTAGTCTCATTCTCAATCGTGTGGAGTGCCGTCTGAACTGCCACTACAATCCACCCGCCCGTTGAGAAATTTTAGGATCTAGAGGGCTGCTAATCCCTTTCCGGACCAGTAAATCTCGCTACCCCGTCGATTGAACCGATTTCATCTTCTTACTCAAATCTTTCTCGGCAAAGCCTCGGTGAATCGGTATCCCTTCGCGGCAACCTCTTTCGGGCTCATCATCGCCAAGCTGCTCGTCGATCGATTGATTCTTCTGAGTTTGGATATCCCTTGGTTTGAGTGGCTCGCACATGCTGCGGGACTCTACCTCGGCTTTGCCAAAGCTGTGCCCGAGGACGCCGTCTGGGGCCCCTACATTCTCGCCGGTTCGCTTCCCTTCCTGTGGATTGGACTCGGGCTTACCTTGGGACGTCTCCGTTCTCTCCGTTGGCCACTTTGGTTATCTCTTCTTCTTTTTATTCCAGGGGTAAAGCTGCTTCTTTTTATCCCACTTCTTCTCCTCCCTGGTTCGGTCGATTCCGCCAATCCACCTCCTTCGACACATCGATACAGAGAGAACTGGATCCCCAGAAGTCGTTTTGGTTCTGCCCTCACTGGCTGCCTCGTAGGGTCTGTCTTTGGCACATTTGCTGTTTGGTTGGTAGCCAACCAGCTTCACGGGTATGGCTGGGCTCTCTTTGTTGCAACCCCCTTCTTAGTCGGATTCATCACCACACTAATCCACTGTTATCACCAACCCGACACTCGCTATGCCTGCTTTGCACTCAGCCTGCTCTCGCTAAGTCTCATCGCACTCTACCTGCTTGCAATCGCACTCGAAGGAATCCTTTGCCTCATTATGGCTTCTCCCATTGCCCTCGTTCTTGCCGGTATCGGCAGCATTGTTGGGCACGCTATTTGCGAAGCTTGGTTCAAAAGAACCTCCACCGTTGTACTGAGTGCCTGTTTCCTTTTACCGCTGCTCGGGACTGCTGAAAAGTTACTGAATGCACCTTCACAGGTACGCCCTGTACGAACTGAGATTCTTGTTGCCGCTCCACCGGCAGTGGCCTGGCAACATGTGGTTACCTTCTCTGATCTCCCGCCACCGACCGAGTGGATCTTCCGACTCGGAATCGCTTATCCTCTTCGGGCTCGAATCAAAGGCCAAGGTCCGGGTGCAATACGTCACTGCGAATTCTCAACTGGCCCGTTTATCGAGCCGATCGATGTCTGGGATGAACCACGGCTCCTCAGTTTCTCAGTCATTTCAAATCCAGCTCCAATGGAGGAATGGACACCTTATCGACATATTCACCCGCCACATCTGGAGGGATTTCTCGTCTCCAAACGAGGGCAGTTTGAGCTGTTCCCTCTGCCTGACGGAGGGACACGCTTGGTCGGAACCACTTGGTACCAACACGGACTACTCCCTGAAGCGTATTGGCGAGTTGGATCTGATTATATTATCCACACTATCCACCAACGCGTTCTCAATCATATCCGTTCTCTCGCAGAAACCCGTCCCTCTTTAATTTCTAAATGAAATCGCCCCCCACTCCTCAACCGATTCGTACCCGAGCAAAAATACACGGAACAACTGATCTTCCACCGGTAAGTTCTTCCGATGGAACTCCAACCCTCGCAACACTCCACTTCGAAAATGCGCGTGCCGCACTGCAGCTTTTGGGAGGCGACGAGCGAAACCTTCATACCCTCGAAAAAGAACTGAATCTAAAGGCTACATCCCGTGATGGTTAGATTCGTTTGGAAGGGGATGCCGCAGCAGTAGAACGCGGGCGCAAATTATTTGAACTCCTTGAAGCTTCGCAAAAAGACGGTTCCCCCGTCAAATCTCGCGATTTTAATCACGCACTCCAAGTCATGAAACTCGACGGTGCGATTGCCCTCGAAGCGCTATTTCATCAGAAAATCAGCACTTCATCTCGGAAAGCCTCGGTAACCCTAGGAACGGTTAGTCAACGTCACTATGTCGAGGCCATCCGCGACCACGATATCACCTTCGGAATCGGGCCTGCGGGTACTGGTAAAACTTATTTAGCAATGGCGATGGCAGTCAACGCCCTTAAGGAAGCTAAGGTGGGTCGCATCATCCTCACCCGACCGGCTGTGGAGGCGGGTGAAGCCCTTGGCTTTCTTCCCGGCGATTTATACCAAAAACTAGACCCTTATCTGCGTCCACTCCACGACGCCTTACACGACATGATGCCCCCGATGAAATCGAAAAAATATGGAGCGGGGCATCATTGAAATCGCCCCCCTCGCCTATATGCGGGGTCGCACTCTTAACCAAGCCTTTATCGTCCTCGACGAAGCTCAAAACACCACGACGGAACAAATGCTGATGTTTCTCACCCGCCTTGGATTTGGATCCAAAGCAGTGATTACCGGGGATCCAACTCAGATCGATTTACCCGCTAGCAAACGCAGTGGACTCATCGAAGCTGAAAAAGCACTCCTTGAAGTCGAAGGTATCGCTTTGGTGAAATTTGAAAAACGGGATGTCGTGCGCCATCCACTAGTCCAACGAATCGTGCAGGCTTACGAAACGCATCGAGGAACGCGTCAGGCCTAAGGCAAATATCCAGTGCCAATCAAGAAACAAAGTTCCGCCCAATCCCATAACCTGCGATGAGTCCTACGAGGACACAGAGGGCATACCGATGTCCAAAGGGATTCGGTAACTCAATCCCTCGCCACCCGCGAAGTCCGTAAACCAAACCCAACCAAGCACCCACTGGAACTAAGGCAACAACTAAAGGATTAAGCTGCCAAGCTGACATAATATCTCCGTTCAACAAAGCATGGCTCGCTCGGAGCCCACCACACCCCGGACATTGCAAACCCGTTAAAAGCCACATCCAACAACGTGGATAAAAAAACTGACCTTTCGGCTCAACCTGCCGCAACATCAATAAAACGCCTGTCACAGCAAGCAATCCCAACCACCAGAAGCGAGTAACGCTCCAACGCCGAATCGGTCGACCTTCGATTAAATTAAGAAGTGGTGGAGGGTTCACCTTCAATTACCCTTATTTCTCAATCAAATGATGCTTTGATCGCCGGCTTAATGATTACAATCAAGGCCCAGATACCTAGGGGAATTCCAAGACAACAACACCCGCTCAGACAGGGCATCATCGCCAGAAAAATACCGGTCAACACCAAACCGTAAGACCGAAGTTGCAGCATGCGGACACCAGCAAGCACGGTCACTAGTGACAACGCCAGAACCAAGATATTGGTGACTACTCCGAATTTTTCAACGAACTCCATGTAGGCTTGGAGCCCTTTCTCCCATTCGACCGGAAGGCCTGGTGGTAATTTCTGACCTTGATTCACTCCTAATAGCTGCATCACCAACCCAGCAAAAGCCAGCAATCCGCCCACCGCACCCGTCACTATAATACCAAGGGCCGGAGGACGCACCTGCGCAGAAGCAAAGGCACGCTGGTTCTCTAATCCCGATCCAATAACGGCAGAGAACTCAGGAAAATTCCCCAACGTCTTCCATTCCAGACTTCCCTCCGCCTTGCATTGAGAAGACCGGTTCAATCGACCTTCTCCAATCCACTGGCGGAGTAACTCCGCGGACACCGGCCCATACTGTTTCTGATCGGCACCTTGAATAAAATAGGCACTCGCCACCGAGACCAACGCGAGCACTCCTTCTGGGGTAACCGTTGACCCCGAGCGAGTCGCGCTGCTCTTTGCTACCAGAGCCTCAGTAAACTCGGGAAAATCACTCACGATCTTCCAAGCTTCCCGGTCCATTGCTCGACACAAAGAGACTCCGTTTAATCGATCCTCAGCAATCCACTGCCGAATTTGTTCCACGGAAACGGGACCGTATTCTTGATGGTCTGCACCTTGAATGTAGTACATGATGATTTACAAAGACGAGTGAGGAATGTCAGTGCCGAATTTCAGTAGGTTCAACGCGATAAGTATACCGTCGAGCCACGAAAACAAAGCCGATTCCGACGACAAACAGCATCACCGGTGCATTCACAAGTTGTCGGTGAATGAGCTGGACTACCAGCGGCAAAGAGCTCAGAAAGCAGGGCGTGCTTAAAGAACTAGTATTGCAAGGGCGACGGATGGGATCTGAGGAAGTGGAGTGATTACGGAGATGGATTGAGGGGCATCCCGCGTGGAGCCGGAAGCGGATCGCAAAGGAACTGTGCCAGCATTGGGATTGGGTGGACGCTCGGGGACGACTGAAGGATTTCGCAGCACGCAGCCTCCTGCTTAAACTCGAAGGGCTGGGACGGATCTGTTTGCCACCCCTGC
>SIAZ01000012.1 GCA_009695405.1 Pedosphaera sp.
TGAGAGTCCCGAGCTTTTGAATTCAGTGATTAGCAGTTGGATTTCAGCAAGACCACGCCGCTTCCGAGACGGTTTAATTGAGTTCATTCGCTCAGGCTAAACCCAAGGAAGGCGAATTGGGAACCATGGGGTTCGGCGTACGCTTACACCATAAAACAGAGTTTTGGGAGGAGATGCTCCTCAATTTGATGGGTCACGAGCCGTTGCAGAAAAAAAGCGTCATCGACGCGTAGCTGCTCTTCTCGAAACATGGTCTCCAACTGCAAACGTCGGTTGGTTCCCGCGGGTAGAGATAGACGTGACCATTCTGCGATTTTCTCAGGCAGTATTCGTTTAAGCAGATCTTCTGACTCTTCGTGGCGGCCATTCTTGCGGAGAACGCAGGCCTCACGAAAGTCGTCCAGTATCTTGAACCAAGTCAGGTCGGGATGTGCGTTTGTACTCATAGAGTTAATCGATCGAGATTAAGAAAGCAGCCAGAGTGCCAGATTCGAATCCCCTTTGTTTTCATCGCATTGCTCACTTACAGATCCGATTGTGGTAGTCTGTGCCGATCCATATTAGTCCTAGATCGGTGAGATTTGCCTGTCTGCTATTGGCTCAATCCGCCGCCGCTGCGGCCGAGTAAACGGACCAATGCCCGTCGTGGTTCGTGCAGAAAAAGATCGTGAAGGAGCGTGGTCACCCCTGTGGCTTTGGGTTCCTCCAATCGGCGGGACTGAACGAAAGCCCAAACAAAGGTGAAGGAGACCAATCCGAAAAAGAGGCTGTATCGGTTCCAATCGATCCCGAGGCAGTGCCTGCTACGGTCTCCAACGCTATCGATAAGTAATCCCCAAGCAATGGGAGAGAGGCCGAGTGTTACTTGCCAGACGACTGAATAGAGAGCGAAGAAGTGATTGCGCCCCATCCGCGGTACAATAGTCATTGCGAGGCGATTGTTCGCAGCCGTAAAAAGAGCGTTGAGTAGTCCGAGGGGGAGTATGAGTAGAATGAGGAGGGCAGAACCGTTAGAAACGACTTTGGCAGACACCACGAACCAACCCACGGCAACGACGAGTCCTGCGAGCATAATGAATCCAAAGGCTGGTTTGCTGCCGTGTTGATCGAGGCGACGTCCACCGAACCAGAGAGCACCTAGACCTCCGAGAAATTGAACCGACATCGGGGCGAGAATAGAACTGTCGTTCCAGATCGATCCTGCTTTAAGAAAAGCGACAACGAAGGTGGAGAGTCCCCCGTAGGCGAGCGACCAGATGGCGTCGAGTTCCAGCAATCGACGGAAAGGAGGATGCGCCGCCAAGTGCATCCACGGGACGGGTTTGCGATTGCCGGATTCTTCTGAAGGGACAGGGATATCGGGAATTTGTTTTAAAAAATCAGGCTCAAAACGCCCATTATTCCGCTGAAGAGAAAGGTTAAAATGAAGCTCCAAGATTGAGCATTGTTGGGGAGCCATCGATTTGCTCCGAGCAGAGCGGCGATCACTAAAAAACAAATAAAACTGGCACCGTTAGAACAGGCTTGATCGGTAGCCAAGTAGCGCCCTCGTGATGCCGCTGGGACAAGTCCGGTAATCCAAGGAAGCCAAGCACAGGCCGAAATTCCTCGAAAGAGGTTGAATAAAAAAAGGAAAATGAGAAGAAGGATCAACTGTGCGTTTGGCATTAGAAACCGTTCGGTCAGAGGTATGAGTGCCATCAAAAAAAATGAATGAGATACGAAGGGACCAACCTCCGATGACAAACCACCGGTAACCAATTCGATCTACAAAGTTGGCAGCAGGAATTTGTAAAATGGTCAGTAGTGGCATCATCCCAGCGACTAATCCGAGGATTGTCGTGGAGGCGCCGAGTGTCTTTGCAAAAAGAACCATCGGACCGCTTAGAATGACCTGAGAGGAAAGAGCATTTAAGAGAGCAAACCAGTAGGCGGGGCGTAAATTAGGCTCCGTGGGTGCGATTATAGGTGGGGTGAGCTTCACCAAGTTCCTGAGACTGTTCCCGTGGGCTCATTCGTCAAGTGCGGTGACACGAAAGGAGCGGTCGCTTTTTGCAGATCACTTTGACGCATCCGTCCGAGGTAGCGACCGGCAATGCGGCCTGATGGATCGATGATAAAGGTTTGGGGCAGTGACAAAACGCCGTAGGCATCTGCAACCTCACCCGTGCCGTATAGTACGGGATAGAGGATTCGATTTCGTCGCACAAATTCGGGAGCGATCAGTCGACTTTCAGGTTCGACGAGTATGCCTATGACCACCATTCCCTGAGCGGACTGGGTTCGATAAAAGGCAGAGAGATCGGGTATTTCACGGAGGCAAGGAGGGCAGTAAGTTGCCCAAAAGTTAAGGATAATGACTTTACCTTGGTAATCAGAGAGTCGGTTGGTTGTTCCGGAGGTAGCATCCAACGACCAGTCTGGAGCTGGGGTAAGGCGTGTTGGGATGCGCTGAGGCGCCGTATCGACAGGTTGCATCAGCCACCCTGCTGAAATTGCGAGCAGCAAGGTGATGAACGGACCCGTCAGTGATCGAAGCGATTTCATTGGGAAAATGTAAAAGAGGGATGCGTTTCTGGAAAGCCGCTGTAAGTTACTGTTGCCCGAAAGCCTCGATGTTCCTAAGGTTGCACTTCAATGCGTGCGCGGGTAGCTCAATTGGATAGAGCGTCGGTCTCCGAAGCCGAAGGTTGTGGGTTCAATTCCCGCCCCGCGCACCAGTTTGGCTCTCCGGTACTCGCTTTAAAGTGTTAGGCCCATCAATCGTTCTACTTTCGATTCCTTCGATTTTACTTCTTTTTAAATCAGTCTTCCCACTGAGGTACTTAATTTGAGATTGGGACAGAGTGGGGCAACGAGGTCTAATTTGAACCCAGACTCAGCCATTGATTAAGACGCTGTTTTGGTTCCGCCTTATCTCAGGAGTTCTTGAGAAAGTCGTTTTAATTTAATTATTTTTTACGAGTCTAATGGCGTCCGCGTTTGACATTGGTGGACTCACTTCCTTAACTCATCTCAATTCATCTGGGGAAAGGTTCACTGTCGTGGGCAACCGCCAGAAAAATTAAGGACATAGTGACTGCCAAAGACGATTTTCTGATCGATACAATGATCGAGTTGGGTCTCTTGACCCGTGAGTTGATCGACGAGGTCCGGCCTGAGGCCGAGTCTGCAGGTGAGGGTATTGTTGATACTCTGGTTAAGACTCAACGACTCGAAGGCGGCATGGTGGTTATGGCCAAGTCGACTTACTTTGGTGTGGAATCGGTAACTCTCTCGGAAATTAAGGTTTCCGACGAAGTTATCAGTGCTGTTCCACGCCATGTGGCCCGAAAATATAATGCGTTCCCAGTGGCCGAGCAGGACGGTACAGTCATTGTTGCCTTAGCGGATCCCTCTGACATTGAGGCTATTGACGGCCTGCAGATCGCTTTGGGTAAAACCCTTGAATATCGGGTGACCAGCGAAGCCGATCTGAAGACGGCGCTGGATAAATACTACGGCGGGGGCGGCGGGGGGGTGGGTGGTCGAGGTGACTCAAGTATCGCCAAGATGATCCAAGACATCACTGAGGGTGAAGTCGAGGTCGAGTCTCTCAAGGGTGATGTTGGATCGGACAATGATGCAATCGATGCAGATGCACCAGTGATTCGCTTGGTCAATCAGATCATTGTCGACGCCTTCAAACTACGAGCATCGGATATTCATCTGGAACCAATGTCGAAACGCTTTCGGTTACGATATCGGATCGACGGCATGATGACGGAGATGAAAGATATTCCGAAGCGGCTTCAACCACCGGTGATTGCGCGTCTGAAGATTGCCTCAGGGATGAGCATTGCCGAGCGTCGGATTCCGCAAGACGGCCGTATTCAGACCAATGTCGGCGGCAAGACCATCGATCTTCGTGTCAATGTGATTCCCTGTTCGCACGGTGAATCCATTGTCATGCGTATTTTGGACAAGTCAGGTCTGCGATTGGGGTTGGCTGAGCTAGGCTTTTTATCGGACGATCAAGCGACCTTTGAACGGTTGATTGCCTTGCCGGACGGTATTCTTTTGGTCACTGGGCCAACGGGTTCGGGCAAGACAACGACACTTTACAGTTGTCTTAACTATATCAATCGACCCGACCGCAAGATCATCACGGTTGAGGACCCAGTGGAGTACATGCTATCTGGAATCAATCAGGTGCAGGTGCACGAACACATCGGATTTACTTTTGCCGCTGCGTTGAGATCGATGCTACGCCAATCGCCCAACGTGATTATGCTGGGGGAAATTCGTGATCTTGAAACGGCGACAATTGCGATCAACGCCTCACTGACGGGGCACTTGGTGTTCTCGACGCTTCACACTAACGACGCGCCTGCGGCTGTGACTCGTTTGATTGATATTGGGGTAAAGCCCTTCCTTGTGGCTTCGGCGGCTCGATGTTTGATGGCTCAGCGGTTGGTTCGTAAGGTCTGCAAGAAGTGCGCTGCTCCCTACGCCTTGACTGAGTCGGAAATTGTTGGGCTTAACCTGACCCCAGAGCAGGTAGCCTCGGCGGTGCCTCGCAAGGGTAAGGGATGTCCCGAGTGCAATAAAACTGGCTGTAAGGGGCGTTTTGGCATCTTCGAGATTTTCATTATCAACGATGAAGCGCGGAAATTGATTTATGATAAGGTGCCGTCGAATATTCTGCGCCTGAAAGCGAGGGAAATGGGTATGCGTACCCTTCGAGAAGACGGCGTCCGTAAAGTGGTTGCAGGTGTCACAACCGCCGACGAAGTAATTCGTGCAACCGTTTCGGCGCACTAGAAAAGGTCCAGTTCCTGCTATCTTTTTTAAGGCTCCGCCTCTCTCTCATTGTCGATTAAATCTGAAGCACATTCTTTTCTGTCATGTCTTATCAAATGTCTGATTTGTTGCAGTTAGTGGTCTCCGAAGGAGCGTCTGATCTGCACATTCGAGTGGGTATTCCGCCGGTGATTCGTATCCATGGAATTCTCCAACGCCTTGATGGGCCCGTCTTAAAGCCAGAGGATGCCGAGGAGTTGATGCGTTCGATTACCTCAGAAGAACACATTCAGCAAATCCGAGAAAAAGGGGGCGCTGATTTTGGCTTTGCCTTCGGTGAGATGGCCCGTTTTCGGGTCAGCGCTTTTAAGGAAAAAGGCAATTTTGCTCTCGTTTTAAGGCAGATTCCCTCGAAACTGTTAACCATGGAACAGATCGGGATCCCCATGTCGGTGCTTGATCTGATCAATAAGCCTCGAGGGTTGGTTCTTGTTGTCGGTCCGACAGGGTCCGGTAAGACAACCACATTGGCTTCATTGCTGAATATTCTTAATGAGGAAAAAGATGAAGCGCATATTATTACCATCGAGGATCCGATTGAGTACTATCATAAGCACAAAAAGGCAGTCGTCACCCAACGCGAGGTGAACGTCGATATCCCGAGCTTTGCGGAGGCTTTGCGACGGGCGCTTCGGCAAGATCCAGATATCATTCTGGTGGGTGAATTGCGTGATCTAGAGACAATGGAAGCGGCAATCACGGCTGCCGAAACAGGGCATCTTGTTTTTGGAACTTTACATACGACAGGTGCAGCGAAGACGATTGACCGCATCGTGAATGCTTTCCCGCAAAATCAGCAGGAACAGATTCGTATTCAGTTGTCCACGGTTCTGCAGGCGGTGATTTCACAAATTCTTCTTCCCCGTGTCGACAAGCCTGGGCGGGTAGCTGCTTTTGAAATCATGGTTAATACCCCATCGGTCGGGGCGCTTATCCGTGATAATAAGACCTTTCGAATTCAGTCTGATATCCAAACCGGCGCCAAGTATGGGATGGTCACACTCGACAGTTTCCTGATCGATAAATGGCAATTGGGAATGATCGCAGAAGCTGAGGTAATCCAAAAAAGTCAGGATCCAACCACGATCTTGCAGAAACTTTCTGAACTGAAAGCCCTTCGCGCTGAGGCCCAAGCGGGTAGTAAAAACCGATAGTATTGCCCTAACACCTACGACCCCTAACACCCGATATTATGGCTGAAGTTGTCTCCTATCCACTGCTAGCATTGATCCGTGATCGGGGTTTTCTTGAAGATCTGCAATCTGAGGAAATTAGTCAGGAGGTTCAGCGAAGCGGCAAACCTGAGATTCAGGCAATCCTCGATTATGGGTTACTGGATCTTGATTCTATTCTTCAGATTATTGCCGATCATCTCGGCACAATGGTTGCATCCATTGATCCTGATCAACTGACCCCTGAGACATTGGCGGCTATGCCGACTGAAACGGCTCGGATGTATCAAATTATTCCTGTTGCTCTCTATGGCGACACGATTCAGGTGGCGATGGTGGATCCTCTCAATCCTCAAATCATGGATGAGATTGGATTGTCTCTTAAGTTCACCCCGCAAGTGGTGGTGGTTGATCCGGTAGAGATCCTTAAGTATTTGGAGAAGTTTTATCCGGCTCAAAGCGGATTGGGGTACACCCAAATGCTGGAAGAGTTGGAAAAAAGTGCCGGGGCGATTCAGGAGAAGGCTTTAGCTAAGTTCAATTCCATCAATATGGAGGACTTGGCTAACGATATTCCGGTGGTCAAGTTTGTTAACTTAGTCCTGATGCAGGCGGTACAAGACCGCTCGTCAGATATTCATTTCGAGCCGTTCGAAGACGAATTTAAAATTCGCTATCGTGTTGACGGAGCCCTCTACGAGATGTCGCCGCCGCCGAAACACCTCGCTATGCCGGTGACCTCGCGTCTCAAAATCATGGCGAACTTGAACATCTCAGAGCGTCGTCTTCCTCAAGATGGGCGGATTACTTCGATGATCAATGGGAAGCAGATCGATTTGCGTATTTCGACCTTGCCGACTGCCTTTGGTGAATCGGTCGTGCTTCGTGTTTTGGATCGAAATACTGTGCAACTAGAGTTGGATAGTCTTGGGCTTCCCAAGAACAACTTCGAGTACATCATCGAAACCATTAATCAACCCAATGGTATTTTTACAGTGACCGGACCTACTGGGTGTGGAAAGACCACAACCCTGTATTCCTGTTTGCGCCGGATCAATCTGATCGATACCAAATTACTCACAATTGAGGATCCAGTTGAATTCGATATTGAGGGCATTATGCAGGTTCAGGTGAGTGATGCCGCTGGAATGACTTTCGGGAAGGCTCTACGTGCCTTCCTACGTCAAGATCCTGACATCATTATGGTGGGAGAAATCCGTGACTTGGAAACCGCGCAGATTTCGATTCAAGCCTCACTGACTGGGCATCTCGTGCTATCAACATTGCACACCAACGATGCCGCCGGTGCTGTGACTCGTATGGTGGACATGGGTGTTGAGCCTTTCCTAATTTCTTCGACGCTCCTCGGCGTGCTGGCTCAGCGATTAGTGCGTCGAGTTTGTCTGAAATGCCGAACTTCGTTTGAGCCCAGTGAGTCGCAATTGAACAATATGAACCTTTCGGCGCACGACGTAGGAGACAAGAACTTTTACTACGGCCGAGGATGTCCGGAGTGCAACGATACTGGGTATCGTGGACGAAAGGGTATTTACGAACTCCTGATGGTCAATGATGCCCTGCGTAATTTGATTAACGAACGCGCGCCCACCGTAGTGATTCGTCAAAAAGCGATCGAGTTTGGGATGGTAACCTTGCGTGAAGATGGTCTCCAGAATATTTACCGAGGAGAAACCACTGTCGAAGAAGTCTTGAAGTATACTTAAGCAGTTTCCGAGAACTCATTATGGCTAAATTTAACTACGTTGCCATGGACTCCCGCGGCAAGGAAACCAAGGGGGTCCTCGAGGTTGGAAGCCAACCTGAGGCTATCACTCGCCTCAAGGAAATGGGTTTTTTCCCAACAAAAGTCTCCGAGGATGAGAAGCCAAAGGGTCCCAAGTTGGCGGGGAAATCGGCGGGTACCGGCACCGCTGGCGGCAAAAAGAAAAAAGGCGGCGGCCAAATTAATATCCGCATTCCTGGCTTTGGTAGTCGCCGTGTTAGGCCCAAAGTCCTCACCACCTTTACCCGTCAGTTAGCCACACTGGTTGAAGCGGGACTCCCCTTGTTGCGCGGATTAAGGGTCCTTGAAAAACAGGAGAGGGATCCGACTCTCAAAAGAATCTTGGGCGATCTCTCTCTTTCCATTGAAGGCGGAAGCACTTTTTCTGAGGGATTAGCCCAGCATCCGAATGTTTTTAATCGCCTCTTCATTAATATGGTGAAAGCCGGCGAACTCGGCGGTGTTCTTGAAGTCGCCTTAAAGCGACTCGCCGAATTCATGGAGAAGGCCGAGAAAATTAAGGGCAAGGTGGTGGCCGCAATGTTTTATCCCGTCGCCGTTATGGTGGTTGCCTTGGGTATTGTTACACTTTTGATGGTGGTTGTAGTGCCTAAGTTTAAATTAATTTTCTCCGATCTTCTCGGTGGCGATGCCGGTATGCCGGGATTTACGCTCTTTGTTCTTAAAATTTCGGAAACGATGAAAGATTATACCGTTATTTTTCCGGAATGGTTTTTTGGGGGATGGGTCTTTCCAGGGCCGGTCATTTGGGGAATTGGTGTCTTTACTTCTATTTTCAAATTTACTATCAAAACCAAAAAAGGTCGCTGGTTTTTTGATAAGTTTAAACTTAATATGCCGGTACTCGGGCCCGTTGTTAGTAAAGTCTCGATCGCTCGGTTTACTCGCACACTCGGCACATTGGTGCAGTCGGGTGTCCCAATTCTTCAAGCCCTGAATATCGTTAAGGAAACCGCAGGTAATGTGGTGGTCGCAAAGGCTGTCCAAGATGTTTATGACTCGGTCAAAGAGGGTGAAACTATCACTGCACCTCTCGAGAAATCAAGAGTGTTTCCGCCGATGGTCATTTCAATGGTGGATGTCGGTGAACAGACCGGTGCTCTCCCAGAGATGTTGCTAAAGATCTCGGATAATTTTGACGATGAAGTCGACAATGCTGTTTCGGCAATGACCTCCCTTCTTGAACCGATCATGATCGTTTTCTTGGCGGTGGTGGTAGGAAGTATCGTTATTGCGATGTTCCTCCCGCTGATCAAGTTGATGGAAAGCCTCAATAGCGAACCTGGCGAAGCCTAATAGACTTATTTTTAATCTCGGAGGTGACTTCATTGGAAACTTCCGAGGCCATTTCCGAAACTATCTCTTGACCCTACCGCTGAGTGACGTAAATACAAAGTACACACTTTGAATGCACGAAGGCCATACGTTGAAAGCTTAGATGGAGTTCGATTGGATCAATCCTGCGTTCGAACTGGATCCTCCAATGACTTATCAGGAAGTGGAGGAATCCTTCGAGGATCCATTTTCGATTCGTTTGCTTCCCGATTCACCTCGGTTTGGTGTTCAGGGTCGGTTTTTCAATCTAGGGAAATCGGCGACGGGCCAAGGTTTGTTCAGTGTGTACCGAGCCAATGGCAAGGTGATTCGAGTGATCGTTTCTCGACCCTTCACCGAGCAGGAAACCTATTTTTATCAGCGGAAATTAACTCAGGCACTGGCGTCGTGAGTTCTAAATTTTATACCAATGGCCTTCGAGTCTATTTCTGTTTGGGAGGATGTCCCGCTCTTTGACAGCGAGCAGTCCGAGGCCATCTTTTGGTCGGAAAACCAAGTCGACTTAAGGTTAATGGTATCATCGTCGGTGCTCAGTTCCGAACAGTCAGAATCGACCACGATTACCTTGCGGATGGATCCTCGAATGTTGAGTCGAATCAAGCGCCTGGCCCGTTGTCGCTTTCTCAATTACCAAAGCATGATCAAACAATGGATGAGCGAACGGATGGAAAAGGAATTGAAGGATCGATGAACCTGCGGGAGTCTTACCTCTTCGCGCTCAACTAAAATGTTCTGTCAAAGTCAAACTCGAGTTGCCTCGTTCGCCTATTGGCGACGGTTAGGGGCCTTTACGCTGATAGAGCTTCTCGTGGTGATTTCAATCATCGGTATTTTGGCTGGACTGGTGGTGGGGCTTGCGCCGATTGCCTCTAATAAACTCAAAGAGTCGACCGTTCGTGTTGAATTGCAGCAATTGGTCACTTTGATCGAAGCTTATAAGGTCAAGTTTGGTGTGTATCCGCCGGATGGAATTTCCTCGACTGTCGATGGAGTCGTTTCTATCCCGGCTCGGAATCCACTTTTTTACGAATTGTCCGGTGTCTACATAACCAATGCAACGAGCCCAGATGGCTACTTTGTCTCTCGCGCCGATGGGGATGGGCCAAACGGTGTAGGGACTTCTGAATTACAGACTTGGTTTGGACGAGATGGGATCTTGAACGCGCGCACTTACCAACAGCGCAATCGTTTGTTTATTTCAGATTTTAAGGAGTCGCAGTACGCAGAGATCTTCCGCAATCGGACGGACCCAAGCTATGTTGATCTGGAGTTGCTTGTTGTTGGTTTTGCGACCGATGCCTCCGGTAAGCGAGGCGGTGGCTTCGCTTGGCCTAATAATCGCAACGATCACCCGATTCCTTCCAATCGGGGACTCAATCCGTGGCGCTATGTTTCCACTAATCCAACCAATAATGCCGGATCATTTGATCTGTGGGCCGAACTTCCTGTCGGTCGCGACCAGATTAAAATTATCGGCAATTGGAAAGAGAACAACTGAACTCCGTTTTTCGAAGTCCCATGAATACCCGATTAGTCCCCCGTCGACGGAGCGCTTTCACGCTCATCGAACTCCTCGTGGTCATTGCCATCATCGGCATTCTGGCCTCCATGCTGGTTCCTGCCGTGGTCCGAGCGGTGGTGAAAGCCAAGACCGCCAAATCAAGGACAGAAGTAACCGCAATCGTCGGGGCGATTAATGCCTATCAGGCCGATTATTCTCGTCTGCCCGCGACGCCTCGGACACGGCAGGCTCATTCAGCAAAACCTCCCTATGCCCAAGGGCAATTTCCTACGGTCGCCACGCCTGACTGGGTTTTTGGTAATGTCGAGACCCCGGACCCCAAGAACCAGATGCCCACGCCATCTGTTGTTGCGGCCGTCGGTTATCAATTAGTGAACGATCCTCAATCTGGGGGCCGTAACCCAAATAATTCGGAGGTAATGGCTATTTTAACCGGCCAAACTGCGCCCGATGTGGCCGCTGGAATGTCAGAATTAGTCAACGCCAACAATAGTCAAAATCCAAAGCGGAATGTGTATCTGAACGTCAAAATTGTTCCGACTCGACAACCGAATGGAATGGATGAGTTAGGAGTTTACCGCGATCCGTGGGGACATCCTTATGTTGTAATCATAGATCTTGATTACGATAGTCGCGTTTTGAGCCCGTTTCCTTTGGTCCGTGCCGGTCAGCCGGCTCAGGCACGCTTCATTCCAGGTAATGTTTTGGTAATGTCCTTGGGACCCGACGGGAAGGCTGATTTCACAATGGACCAAGATCATCCTAACAACTGGGATAATATTTACAGTTGGAAGTAAGTGTTCTGACTGACTTCGCATGAGCTCTGAGCCTTTCACTTTGTCTGAAATCACCGTGGTTAGGCCACGGAAGGTTCGGGCTTTCTCATTGCTCGAGCTTATGGTCGTGGTGTCCATTATCGGGCTGCTGGCTGCAATTTCAGTTCCAGCTATTAAGGGCATGTCTCAAAGGAAGACACTATCGAGCGGACACCAGCAGCTGACTGACGACTTGAATCGAGCTCGGCAGGAAGCATTGAGGATGCGAACAACCGTTTATGTGGTGTTTGCTCCGACGAATATTTGGCTGGCCGGTCCTAGTTTGGAGCAGCAGTTGAACTCAATGGTTGCGAATTCGACCGCACTGGGGCGGTTTCGTCAGCAAGCCATGCGGACCTTTACCAATATCGCTTTGGGTGCGTTTCATACTTATGCCCTCTTGGTCGAGCGCGAAGTGGGGGCTCAACCCGGACGCCACTTTACGCGTTATCTAGGTCCGGGTTGGCAGCAGTTACCCGATGGAGTGATTCTTTCACCGCGACTTTTTAACGGATCACCGCAGGTGCAGGCTGGGGATCGGACCTCCCATGTTATTCATGAACTACCACAGCGGAATTTTTCCTTCCCCGTTGCCGAATTTGCCAGCGACACCTTGCCGCCGATTGCTATGAGGTTTGTGGCTTTTGGACCTGATGGCCGATTGGCGGTGGATGAAATGAATCGGGCTTGGATTCAGAATAATCAGCGGACAGATCTCACCCTGCAACCGTTGTCTGAGATCGCCTTGGCTGTAGCTCAGGGGAGTGTGTTCATAGCTCGGACCGCTCAGGGCACTATTGATGGCACAATTCCTCCCGATTTGGTTGAAACACCAAGGGATAATGCCACCAACAATCGCGTGATTATTTCGTCGCTCACTGGACGATCCAGAATTCTTAAGATCGCCATTCCCTGATGAATATAGCTCTTTCAACATCAGTAACTCGACCGTCTTACCGTAGGGCGGCCTTCACTCTTGTGGAGATTGCCTTGTGTATGGCGGTCGTCTCGATTGCTATGGTGGCGATTATCGGTGTCCTCCCAGCAGGTCTTAATGTCCAGCGTCAGAACCGCGAGGAAGCGGTGCTCAATCAAGACGCTGAGGTTCTTCTAAATGTGGTGAGGGCAGGACAGGTCGGATTACAAGACCTCGTTAATTACGTGGATCGTGTCACGTTGGTTCGAACTTATGGCGACGGTTCACCTGCCTTAACCAACCATTTTCATGGGCCACTTGTGGCCGGCTCTCCAGCGGGTTCGCAGCCTTTTATCGACGCCTTTCAATTGGTCGGATTGATTAGTCGTCCGCGTTATACTCTTGAAGCGTCTTCCAAGAATCCAAGCGGGTTAATTAGGGCGACTAACAGCATTTCCCTCGAAATGCGCTCGATGAGTGGTTCTATGGCGAACTTGCCGGTGATCCGTTCAGGTAACGTTCGTACTCCCCGTTCAGATCCTCGGATTGATTTTGCTTTTCGTTATCGAGTTGCAGTCGCGATTGTGACACGCCAAACGGTTCTTGCGCCCGATGATTCTTTTAGGGCTGCCGATACCACGGCTAACGGAGTCTCCGAGGTGCGTCTTACTTTGGAATGGCCTTTAATTCGCATTGGCGTGAATCCCAATCAGTATCGGATGGGATTTAACAGTCGTGAATTTCGGACGGACGTCGTGGGTGTTCCGGCACCCCTCCTCGGTAATGTCCCTCAAGACTCAAGTTATTTCGGATCGGTGCTTTTCCCTTTCAACCCGTTATCAACCAAGCTGTCACCCTCCGATATCCTCCTCTACCGGTTACAACCGGGTGCCCTGTGATTTCATGAAGTTGCGTCCCTACATAGTTCAGCGGCGGATTGCGGCTTTCTCGCTCCTCGAGATGATGATCGCGGTTGGGATGCTGACCATCATTGTCTTGGCACTGTACGCCATGTTCGATCAAACGCAGAAAGCGCTGCGTCAAAGCCTTAATCAAGCTGAAGTCTCCGAAGGTGGACGCTCTTCTTTGGATCTAATGGGGCGTCGGTTGGAACGTGCGTCGTCGCCACTTGTGCAGGATGCGTTGCACTTAGTTATCAAGCCTGCCAATGCCACAGGGTACGATCTGGTCTTCGATGGTCAGGGGCAAAATTTTAACCGAACTCAGCCTCTGCGGTTTGATGAGGTCTTCTTTACGTATCCGATTGTGGGCAATCAATGGCATATCGCTGGTCTTTTTGTTGGACCCGACAGTGCGGGACCTTTCGGCGGCGGTGCGGTAGAGGGTTTAGCGACGCTTTATTTAGTCGATGAATCACTTCCAAACACCAATTTAGTTCAGACCCTTCCCTCTGAACTACTGACCAGTCCCGTCATAGATTCTGCCTTGGTTCCACCGATGCGCTTGAGTGGGACACCGGCCGTGCAGACGAATTTGATTACTCGCCGCCTCGGTTCTCTCGCTTTTGTCGGTAATTCCTCTCTGGCACGGGCGGATGCTGTTCGATTGTTAGAGGGTGTTCTTCAGTTCAAGGTCACCGCGATTGACGCCGATGGGCGTCCTTATGACCGGAATCATCCAATCAACTTCGACGTCGAGTATCCGCGGGTTGGAGTAAATACTAATAGCCCTGTTCATATGCGAACTACCCCAGATCAATGGCAGGAAACGAACCGTGTTGGGACGATAAGACGGCCTCTTCCAGTTTTGATTTCGTTAGTGAACGCCGACACTTCACAGGTCAATGTGCAGTTCCGAGGAGCAACGATGCCCGCCGCCTTGGAGATTGAAGTGACACTCCTTGACGGAAAGCAACTCGATCAATTTCGTTCGCTCCCAAAAACTGTGCAGTCCCGTAATCGCTGGTTAGCCAACAATTCCGGATCTCTACAGACATTGCGTCAACGAATCGCCCTTCGTACCGCGCCACAATGAAGCTATCTCACTCTTTTTCTCAACGGCGCGGCGTGGCGTTGGTCATCACATTGATCATGCTCGCGGTGGTCACTATCACGGCTGTTGCTTTTCTTTCTGTCGCCCGCAGAGAACGTTCAGCTGTGGCCGCCGCTGGTGAGCAGGTCGATGTACGAATTGCGGCTGATTCTGCTCTAAATCGTGCGCGAATGCAGATCCTTTCGCAGATGGCTGCAGCTACGTCTCGCATTGCACCGGTGATGTTTGTTTCCACCAACTTTGTATCACCGTTTTACAGGCTTGGAATTACCGCTGCCGGATTGAGCCCAGCCAATTTGGTGAGTAACAGCGCCGCGTGGAAAAGTTGGTATCGAGCTTTAGGTAATGTTTCCTATCGCTTAGAAAAGCGAGAGTTTGATCTCAATAATTCAACCGATATTCTGAACTACCGGCGGATGTTAGCCAACCTCTTCTATGATCCGCGCGTCCCAGTCGTGGCTCGGACAAGTCGGATGCCGAATGCGCTCAATTCCTCTGAGAACCGCTTCTACCTAGATCTGAACCGTAATGGTCGTTTCGATACCAACGGTTATATTTTGGATCGTGATATTGCTGGGGTGGCTGTTGGGACGAATCGCCTATGGCATGTGGGTGACCCGGAATGGATCGGTGTCTTAGCTGATCCTGATCATCCACACTCGGGTAATAATCGTTTTCTCTATCGGATCGCCTATCTTGTCATTCCGGCCGACCGAACCCTAGACCTTAATTATGTGCATAATCAGGCAGGGGATATGACCGCTGCCAATAGCCGGTTTATGCGCAATCAAGGCGTTGGATCTTGGGAGTTAAATTTGGCGGCCTATTTCCGCGATCTGAATACCAATCTTTGGAAGACTTATTCGTACAACCCAAATGCTATCAACACAGGGACGGCCTTTGAACACTCGTTGAATGTTTGGCGCAACCGACGAGTGGGGGCGATTCTTTCTCGTAGCACCGCTCAATCTTATTTTGCGAATGAATCTCGGCCTCGGTTGGGTGTTATCGGCGATACCGGTGCCGCGAGTCGGGTTTTTCCGAGTAATGGAATCGATGATCTTTCCAATGGTCCGCTGCTTCAAACTCTCGCCGAGATGCGGTATCCCCGAATCTTGTCAGACGGTGATCAAGTTGGAAGAACTTGGTCAGGGGCAGATGCGAGCATTTTCTATAGATCGCCTTTTCAACTCCTGACTGATCCGAGTCTTTTAAACTTTGGGCCAGGCGTCATCTGGACCAATCTGGATACGCTGCGCGGAGCCAACATGCTAGGGCAGGTAGTCACCCCCGGTCAGGCTGCTAATTCGACTTACAACGCCTACACTTACTATCGATTGTTAGCCTCTCTAGGGACCGATAGCTCGGATGGGCGCATTGAATCGGGAGTCGATCGCGCCGGCCGTTATTATCGGCGGACCAAGCTGAATCTTAATTTTCAGTCTCTGGATCCAGACTCCGCTAATTCGACCTCGGCAAATCTTATTTTGACCAATGGTGCGGCAGGTGGAGCGGCCACGGCATCTGCTCTGGTTCCTTGGGAAGCAACCGCGTGGATGAATCTTGCGGGCGATCGTTTGCTGAGAAAGGAATTCGTTTCTGGATTGGTAAACACGAATCAGTTTGTCTATCGGGGAGGTGTTCCGTTGCCTTCTGTACCAGCGGCTCATGGATTAGCCTTCGCAGGTCGCGGACTTTACACCAACGCCGTGGCTCCCAAGGTAAAGTTTGGAATCACCAACTATAGCTATGGTGCTCAAGCGCACCGCTTACTTCAGTTGGCGGCGAATATTCATGAGGTCCGAACTAATATTGCCGGAGGACGCGGAACTGAACCCTTTCCGCCTCACGTCTATCGGCCAACTTTTTACCGCGAAGACACCGATGTCGGTGCGGTGATCCGTTTGGCTGGATTGGAAGAAATTACCGATGCAAGGGTCATTATCGACTCGGCTTGGAACAATTGGTTGGATTTTGATAAACTGGACTTAGTTTCAGCTGCGGGTCGCTCCAAGGTCAGCGCGAATCCGGTAATCCCTACCTTTGGCAATGCCTTCGGTCTCCCTATGGTGGTAGGGACAAAGCAAAATCAGACCGGTGCTGATGCGCTCGGTTTACCAACATTCAACGAGGCTTTCTGGCAGACTCGAGTTCGGGTGGGACGGAGGTTGGTGTTACAGCGTCCCAGTGCCCGAGCTATTCGACCGATCACTGAGACAACTTTGAGCCGCTTGGGCTTTGAAAAGTTCGGTCAGTACACGATCGAAGTAAATAATGTCGCGGCAGTTGAGGCCTGGAATTCGTACATAAAAGCGTTCCCCTCAGATCGTCCTTTGCGCTTGATTGCGACAAATTGGACGGAGGTCACGCTTTACGATAGTAGCCAACTCCCGACGGCGTCGCTTCCTTATGGTAGACCGCTGATGCTGCCTCAGGCTTTCAATCCGAATTCAGCGGTTACTGCCCTTAATCCGTTGGTCACCAATCGAACTTCTTTTGTGGTACAGTCTGGACGTGTTACTCGCATTGGTGACAGGAATCCAGGCTACAAAGCACGTTGGGATGGCCTCAAGTACATTCCCGCACTGAACACCAACACGGTCTTCAGTTTTCTCTATAATCCGATCAATGATCTCATTTTCCCCTTAGGGCAGACAAATAATCCACTGTCATTCTTTCGGTTGCCCTCGGCTCGGGTTGACCGCTTAACCCCGCAGTTGACTCTTGCTCTGACCAATCGATTAATCTTTGCGATTGTGGACGACAGTTTTAATCCGCCTCGATTATTGGACTTTGTGAATCTTAAGAGTGGTACGTTGCAAAGTAACCTGCTGGCCAATCTTATGCTTGATTCCGATGGCAAGATTCCCAATGAGACCGGAGATACGGGCAGTGCCGGTATCAATGCCGGCTTCTCAAATACGGGTGGGAAATTGGGCGATGGAGGTGCTTCAGGGGCCTTTACTACGCAGAGACTTTGGTCGACCAATGTTCTTGCTGGGCGATTAATACCTTCGGGATTTGAAAATCAATTTGCCGGATCTTTGAATCCAACTGCGGTCCCTCAGAATTTGTGGACTCAACCCTTAGTGCGCGGTGTTCGTACCACGGGGGACTCTCGCAAAGATGCGGCTTTAGGCTTGAAGGCCTTTCTTTATGGAGTCAATTCGGTGCCAAGAAGCGAAATGGATATTGCCCAGCGTGAACTCGATCGAATGACAGCGGCGATGGGTTCAGTAAACGGAAATTTAATTCAAGTTGGGTTTAATCCGGTGGGCGATGTCTTTTTGACCGAGCGCCGTGTGGCCAATGATCCCTTTGTTCACTACACCAAGGACGATCTTCAACCGGGTGGGCTTGTTTTCACGGGTGCCCCAGATGGCTCAGGTTATTGGAAGTTCTATCCCGATATGTTCCCCGGTGGTAATGGGAGGCCGGAGGATCTATCTGGGAATTCTTTTGAGCCTGAGCGTTGGAGAACGAATCAGATTGCTTTTGAAGCAGGTAATTCCTTGGTATCTCTAATAGGCCCATCCACTTATCATCCGATATATGCCTATGCCCCTTGGGGAAGAAGTGCCAACTTGGGAATGGGAGTTGCGGACTCAACTCTCTCCGTTGATTTAGCCTTCAAAGATACGCTCATTAATAACTCATCGGCATGGTCTTTTCCTACGCCGGCCAATGGGTTCGCATCGATAGGGCAGTTAGGAAGGGTTCACCGGGGAACCCCGTGGCAGACTGTCTATTTGAAGAGTCCAGTGGCGGATATCGAACCGACGGAGGAGTTGCAACATTTTGGCGACCGTCATCATTGGAAGATCTGGTCTGGAAGTTACGGTACGCACCCGACCAATGACTGGGCGTTAATGGATTTATTTTCAACCGCAATGAATGAGAACGCGGCCCGTGGTATGGTCTCTGTGAACCAAACGAATTTGGCTGCTTGGTCAGCTTTGCTTGCTGGTACTCCGGTGTTGCGATACGACTCTACAGGAAAGACTAATCTTCCAGCCCTTATTAAGCCTGCCAACGGAAATCCGCGAAGTGAACTTATGCAGATCGTTTCAGGCTATAATCATACATTCACCAATCAGTCGGCCTCAACGAGCGAAGTGTTTCACTCTGGTCTTGCTTCAGGCTTCACTTTGACCAATCCGCCGGCGAACGCGCCGTTTTCCCCTGTTTTTATTGCAGGGGTGGGAGTTACCAATATTCAGCAACCAAGGCGTACTTTACCCCGGTTTGAATCTGTCGGTGAAATTTGCGCGGTTCCGACTCTTTCTGTGGGGTCTCCCTTCCTTAAGGATGCAATTTCATCGGTTGGATTTTTAGATTTCCGACCCGAATTGCCCGACGATGTGATCGAGCGGATTCCTCAGCAGATCCTTTCTCTGCTCAAGGCCGATGAACCGCGTTATGTGATTTATTCATGGGCACAAACTCTCAAGCCGGCATCAGGCGCGACGGTGACAGCTCCAGGGCCATTTTTTGGTTTAGTGACCAATTATGTAGTTACTGGGGAGTTTAGCACCAAAACCGTTTTGCGTTTTGAGGGCGATGTTGCTCCGAACGTTCCTGTGACCCGCAATTTGCGGGCTGTTGTCGAAGACCACCGTGTCATTACTACGGATTAACTTCCGGCACCCTTTTTTCTGTCATGCGCCTGTCCCGTCGTCTGATTTACTCGCTTGCGCTGGTTGCGCTGGTACTCGGTGTGCATCGTTGGGTGCAACCGCCTTTGCCTCAACCAACGATCCTCCTCGTCGCAATGGAGACGGCGAGTCTGACTCGGCTAGCAGCGTCCTCGCGAACGGCTTTGTCGACGGCAGAATTGGCACAAATTCGCATGAAGCAGTTGAATTTTGTCGAGTTGCCCATCGGCGCACGGCCGAATCCAGGGGACACTGAGTTTCCATGGAGGGCGCGAAATTCAACGAAATCGGGTAAGGCCTTACAACAGGATCCTCAGTCTCTAGATCTTCGCAACGCGGTGATCGACACCGCATCGGCGGTTCCGGTTGCTATTCCGCACGGTCTTTTGGCTGGAGCAGAACCGGGGTTTCATCTGGTGCAATCGGTTCACGAGCCAGACGTCGCTTTTCGTCGTAAAATTGAGGCAACTGGGCTGCGCATTATTTCTTATATTCCCAACAATGCCTTCTTGGTGCAGGGCACAACGGATGACGCCAATCGTTTGGCACTTGATCCCGAAGTGGTGGCTCTTCCCGCGTGGCAACCGTCTTTTAAATTGGAGCCTGAGCTCTTGACCCGAGTTATCGATGGCCGCCCTCTCGAGAATGGGGAACGGTTAATGATCTCGGTAACCGATCCGGCGGCATTGGAGCGTTTGGCTTCTGTGGGTGTGCAAGAGGTGACACGCCAGCGGAGTCCCTTTGGTTTATTGGTGACCGTTGAGGTTCCGGTTGATTCCTTGGTTGCGTTGGCGCAGTCGCCCGATATTCATTTGATTGAAAAGGCCCGAGGTCGTGAACTACTGAATGATCGTTCTGGTTTCCTCTTAGGCAGTGCAACGGATCTAACCAACACGGTATCGTATGAAGGACTAACCGGCAGCAATGTGGTGATCAACGTCAATGATTCAGGCATAGATTGGAAACACCCTGATTTAGTTAATCGCGTCTTGACTGTAGGAGGTACGACCAATCTGTTGTCTGATCAAGAGGGTCACGGAACACATGTTGCGGGGACGATTGCAGGGAGTGGATCGAAGTCGAGTGGGGTGAAAGAACCAGTACAAGGTTCGGTAACCAACGCCAATTTCCGCGGACACGCGCCGGAGGCTAAGTTATTCATTTTGCCGATTGATCTCAAGACAGGTCCGACCATCTCGGATATTTTTCTACAAGAGCAGGCAGCACGGACCAATGCTTTAATTTCCAACAATAGTTGGGGTTATGCTGGAGTTTACGATTATAATTCCATTTCCGCTAGCTATGATGCGGCTTCACGGGATGCGTTGCCTGATGAATCAGGTGAGCAACCCGTTTTATTTGTTTTTGCGGCGGGCAATTCCGGAGGTGGCGGCGAGAACGGAGTGGGTGGGTTACGTGGATCAGTTTCGGTACCGGGCAATGCCAAAAATGTGATTACCGTTGGAGCATTGGAGAGTCAGAGGAAGCTAACAAACTCGGTGATTGTAGATCAGTTAGGTCGAGTGGTTTGGGCTGGAGGACATCAATTCCGGACGCCTCTGACCAACGATACCCTCAAGACAAATTTGGTGTTGAGAGCCTCCAGCGACACCGATACCGAGGTGGCTGACTATTCGAGTCGAGGCAATGTGAGTGTAGGAATTGAAGGAGATTTTGGTCGATTCAAACCTGATGTAGTTGCACCGGGAAGTCAGATTCTTTCTGCCCGTTCCTCGCAATGGAGTTTGGACACCGAGTACGACACAAATTCGGTTCAATACGCTTTGTTTGAGGATTTGAATCGACCGGTAGAACCATTCTATCGATTTCTATCGGGCACCAGTATGGCAGTCCCCGCTATTTCTGGAGTCTTAGCGCAGATTCAAGAGTTTTGGGAGCGTCCGAATCGATCGATACCCAAGTACGTTCAACCTGCAGCTTTCAAGGCAATGTTGATTAACAGTGCGCGAGTGACTTCGGATACCTACGCCCCAGATTTTAGGGCAACGATGAATTATTCGGGTTGGGGGCGCCCCAATCTTCCTCGGGCATTAGATTCCGGAGTGCGAGTGACTCGAGCGGGCGGAGGGGTTGCCGAACTAGCTGGATTTAGTGGCGATTTGTTTACTGGGGCGAGCTACTTGGTGCGGTTACACCCCAATCCAACCGAGGCGGCGACCAATTCCCCTTTCCATTTGACTCTAGTATGGACTGATCCGCCCGGGAATCCTGCGGCGGGGGTTAAGTTGGTGAATGATCTAGATCTGATTGTATCGAACACAGTGACTGGGGAAGTGTTTGTTGGGAATAGTTTCGATCGCGAGGGATTGAGTCTTCCTTATCCGGGTACCAATTTGGTAGAGGTCGTCGAGGAAGGGGTTACCAATTCAGTTTTCGATGCGGTAAACAATGTGGAACGGGTGATAATACCGCCGCCTTTGTCTTCTGAATACGTGATTCAGATTTTTGCGCGCCGAGTGAATGTGAATGCACTTTCAGCGCGTACTTACAAGGCGCCAGAGGGTGCTGCTGCGGGCTATCTGCATCCCGCTTATGCGACGAATATTGTCCAAGACTTTGTGGTGGCTATTTCCTCGGATGCATCATCCAGTAATAGTGTGGTGGCAACAGCAGAGTTCCTGACTGAATCAGTCGCGGCTTTGGTGCGTGTGCAACCGTCAGAGGTGACCGTGGTTCAGGCCAATGGTGTCCCAATTTCTGCTGGTCGTGTGGGGGCTAATTCGCCTCTCTTTGGTGGACTCAATGGGCAGAGTAACCAATGGCATTTCTTCATTTTTACCAATCTTTTTGATCCGATTGCGGCCCAAGCCACTGGTCTCACCAATGGGCGTTATGTAGAATTTGCGATTTCTTCAGGGGTGAATTTGGCCCGCCCTCGCGGAACGGGTCAGACAGGTCGCAAGCTAAGGGATCCAGAGTTGGGCCCAGATTTGGATCTCTATATGTCGAAGGATCCAGGTTTAATGCTCTTAACACCCTTAGTTGTTGGGGCGGCGCAGCGGTCCGCACAGCAGGGGAGTGGAGAACGGATTGAGGTCACCAATGCCCCAGCGAATGGCGAGGTTTACTATATAGCAGTTAAATCTGAGGACCAGCAGGCGGGCGAGTTTGAATTGATTGTGCGTAGCAGTGACCAACCCTTTTCCAAGCCGGGTCCTAATGGGTTAGAATTGTTGATGACCCCGATTGGGGGGAGTCGAGTTATCCCAGACGGCACCCCGGATGTGCCTGGGGTGATCCGCTATTTTGGAAGCGGTCCTAGCGGTCTGGTCCGCAATGTGACTCTTATCCAGTCATTGTTTCACGACAACTTTCCCGATCTTCAAGGAACATTGATTCATCAAGGCTACGGAGCGACCGTTAATAATCGTCGAGCAATCCGTGATCTGGATACCGGACAGTTCGTGGTGAACGGGGGCGCAACGGGACTCTTTGACGATATTCCTGGTCTTCGCTTTGCCTATGGCCAACCGACGGATGGCCCAAGCACCTCACTTCTGGATTTTGCGGGACTCAATGTCGGTGGCGCTTGGAATTATTTACTGCAAGATGATGTTCTGGGTGCCAGCGGATCTTTAAATTCCGTCCAATTACAAGTTCAACCAGAACGGTTAACCGCCTTCGATACCATTGAATTTGGGACCGTTTGTCTTGGACCGAAAGGCTATGACTTTCGACTTCGTTTGGTGCCGCCCGATGCTAGTCGCTTCATTATTCAGGTGACTAACATGTTGCCGAAAGGATTACCGTTGGAAGTTTACGTGCGTCGAGAGGCTTTTCCTGACCCGTCAAATCCGGACGTCAATGATCGAGTGGCCACAATCACCTCGCCGAGCGGGTTGATCAGTATCTCAATCCGTGATGTTCCGCCCTTGCAGTCGGGTGTTTACTTTGTGCTTTTTCATAATCCGAGTGCTGTAAACCTTTGCTTCGATGTCGCCTTGTACGGTGAACGCAATCTTTCGGGGCGTTTCACCAGTACTTTGTCTGGGACATCCACGAATTTAAGCGATGTCGCGCGAACACTTGCCTCGATTCAAGTCCAAGATGGTCGACCGGTGAGCGATATTGATGTAGCGGTGCGTCTGGGTCACGATCGCGTCTCGGATCTGGCTCTACGATTAGAGTCACCAACCGGGCTTGAGACGCTTCTATTTGAGAATCGCGGTTTGACTGCAACCAATGGATTAGGAGGCGTGTTGCTCTCGAGCAATTACCAGCATGTCGCCATTACTTTAGATCGAGTGGCTCAGAGGGCGGTGCTCTATTTTAATGGCGAGGAGGTTGCGGCAGGTTTTGTTCCACTTACGGCGTCTAATCAGGCTAATTCATTTCGGATAGGTCATTCGCCATCGAAAATCTATGCCGAGCAAGCGGTGCGATTGGATGATATTGGTTTGTGGCGCCGCCCTTTGCGTGGAGACGAGGTGCGTCGCATTTATGATGAAGGCTTATTTGGACGTGGCAAACTTCCAATACAAGCGGCTCAGGGTTTGGTTTCCTTGTGGCCATTTGATGGGTCGGGGATGGATTTGATTGGTGGAGCATCCGCCTCTTTATCCGGGACGACGGGGACTGCGGGGCAGGTGGGTAGAGGATTGACCTTTCGCGGACCTGGGGTGGGATCATCGTCTAGTCCGGGGTTGGTCACGAATTCACAGGTGGCCCAGTTGTCGAGCCAAGTGGCCTTTTCGCTCGATGCTTGGGTTCGGCCGGTGTCTGGGAATCAGTCAGTTGTCGTGGCTGGGTGGTTCAATAGTGTCTCGAAGGTTTTTGGCCCCGCCCTGCTTGTTGGCTACCCAGCCCCATTGGGTAACGGTCCAGGATCTCTGAGTGCCGTGTTTATTGATGCGACGGGTGATCGAAGGGTTATTTCCTCAGCTCCTGGATTATTTACTGCGTCTGGCATAATCACGAATCGAGCTTTTGCGGTCTTCAGTGACCGCACTAACGGGGTTTACACACCGATCAAGTTTGCTCAACCGCCCTATCTGAGCCGAGTTTCTCCTGCGACAATTGTTTCGAATGATTGGGAGACTCTTCCTGCAGGCCGGTATGGTGCCGGAACCAACCTCATCGAGGGTTGGGAAGTTTTGACTAACAACGTGGAGGTGGTGGGTTCGGATGGACAAGAGGCTTTGGTTTTAGATTTGAAGAATGCGTCGATTTTGCGGCGTTATGATTTCAATACGGGCCAAGCTTACTCAGCCTATGTCACGATGCGGACATCGCCCAAGGCGAGTAATTTAGTCTCGGTTGAGATTCAAATTGATGGGGTAGAAACGGCGAGTTTTAACGGTTCTCCCAATTGGACGACTAATCGAGTTAATTTTGTGGCCACAACAGGCCGCACAGCGTTGGGGATTCGAGCCTTGTTGCCGGCGGCATCGGATACCAATCAACTCTCCGGACTAGAGATCGGACGCGTTTGGATCAATCAGTCCGGATCTATTCTGACTTATCAACCTGAGGAACCTTTGCGACCTTTGGCAGGAAGATCGGGTTTAGGGGATTGGCGGCTATCAATGACCGATGCGCGTGGGGATGTTTCCGGCGCTTTGATTGATTGGCAGTTGCGTTTGACCTTTATGCCGACCAATGCGGCGGCGGTTCGGTTAGCCAATGGGATCACTTACACAACTAATCTCATTGGGGATCAACCTCGGTATTTTATTGTCGATGTTCCTCTGGAGGCGGAGCGGGCAACCAATCTTTTGACAAATCTATCGGGTGGTCCGCTCTACCTTCTTTATAGCGAGACAGGCCTCCCAGATATGACTGAGTCCACGGATGTTTTGTTAGGGGGGCCCGTATCTACTGGCGGTCAATTGAAGTCGGTTTTAAATGCCAATTTTCCGCCACTGTTACCGCAAGGTCAGAGGTACTATATGGCAGTTCGAAGCTTTGATCCCGGAGCGTCAAATGTATTTTCACTGAGGGTCGATTTGGGCGTCCGGATTACGCCGCTGACCAACGGTATTTCGGTGTTGGTCACCAATACAATCCCCTCTTTGTCTGATTACTTTTCCTTTACGATTTCGACTAATGATATACTTGGAGTGACCTTTTCGCTGACTTCACCTTCAGCCGATGTGGATCTGGTTGCGGTTCGGGCACCCCTTTTTCCTCGATTAAACCGATTTGATTATCTTTCTTCAAATCTGGGCCTTTCCAACGAGATTATCGCCATCAGTCGGACTAGTTTACCCGTTCCGCTAAGCCCAGGACTGTGGTACTTGGGTGTGGTCAATGTCTCAGGTGCCATTCCGGTCGTTTATACTTTAACTGCGACAGAGCAATCTGGTAGTTCACAACAGTTGGTTCCAGGTGTTGTCCGAAATGGGGCTCAGAATGGAGTGGTTGCGGACTACTTTTATGTCGATGTGCCTGATGGCCCGATGGGATTGCGAGTGAGTGTAAAATCTTTGGATAGTCAGTTAATAGTGTCGGGTCGACGGGAATTACCGTTACCGACGTTGACAGTTTTTGATTATCAAACTGGGAGTACAGCCAGCACCAACAAGGATTTGATCATCACAATCGGATCACAGCCGGTTCCATTGAGTCAGGGGCGATGGTACTTCTCTGTAAGTGGTCGTTCTGGTTTTGCTTCGCCCTACAGCATTGTAGCTGAGTTGAGTCCAAGTTTCCAAGATCTGCTCCCCTTATCGGATGGATTCAGTTTTCTTGCTGCATCAACCGGCGGGCCAGGGGTACAGGATTTCTTCTTTAGTAATCCGGGCCCAGTGTCGGCGCTTGCATTTGAGATTTATGATCTAACGGGACCGGCAGACTTGCAGCTGAGTTCGGATAATCCCCTGCCGGTATCTCAGATTTTTTACTCAAATATCCGTCCGAATATGGACTCTGAACTCGTGGTTTTGCGGGCAGGAACTGAGACCAATTCATTGGCCCGAGACTGGTATTTGAGGGTTACCCTGCCGTCGACAAATAGTATGACCTTCCGAGTTCGAGCGCAGGTGGAGACAGATTTACCGCCCATTGAAGAGGCTTTGATCCTAGTTCCAATTGCTGGAGCGGACGGCTCGATTGCTGCCTTACGTTGGCAGTCTATTGCGGGTGAACGGTATCGTATTGATGTGACGACGAGTCTTATTCCTCCGATAGTTTGGACGCCTATCAGTACTAACACGGCAACATCTGGTAGCACGCAAGTGGAAATCCCCTCAGTACCCGTTGATCAGGCGCGTTATTTCCGAGTACTACAATTACCCTAGGCTCACTAACGAAATTACATTTTTTGTAAAGGCGTGAACTGAGTGTAAGCGTACGCCCAACCTCATGGTTCCCTAGTTAGCGAAAGTAGGATATTCCCCGATCGAAGGCGGGGAAGAAAGGTCGACCGACCGGATTAGGCTTTCGCCGGTTTCCAGTTCCAAGGCAGGAGTTCGGCAACGGTATGGTTCGTTGCCTGTGGAATACGCCGCAACACATCCGTCAACCATGCCACCGGATCTAACCCGT
>SIAZ01000013.1 GCA_009695405.1 Pedosphaera sp.
TTACCGCTCGATAACCAGTTGCGAACGACCTCGCATTTGAACGATTTATCGAACTTCCGGCGCGTTTTTGTAGGGGAGTCTTTGATGATGGATTCCATGGTACAGGATTCCTCTTACTCTCCGTCCGAGAAATCGAAGCAACCTCAAAGGAAAAAGAGGCTACGTTGAAGGGAGAGAGAGGCTTGTTTCGAAGTGTGCCCGAGGGGGTTGAATGAGAATGGGAGTCAGAGCAAGAACCGCCACCATATCACCGGCCCACCATATCCACCACTCCCGAAGAAAGAGGGTTGTCGAAGAGGCTGTGGCAGCACAACCGATGAGCGCGCTTATATTAACTGAAATACCAAGAACGAGAATGAGAGGGAAAACGTCGCGCGGTTCGAGTAGTCGGCCGGGTAGCTTTAGCCATTTTCGAATCCAAATGCTACTGACACACACTTCAACAGCATTACCGGCGGTGGCTCCGATAATAAGTTCCCAAGGGCTGCCGTACATCATGTAGAGCAGCATATGCCCGAGGGTAATGCCCGGTACGACGATGGGGCCTCGAAGTATACCAAGGCCAAGAGTAATGCCTGAGGGTAGCCAAATGTTGGGGATTAAGTGACCGCCCTGAATCATAGCGTGAGACAAGCGTGCCAGCACAAACTGGAGAATCGCGATTCCCAGCCAAAGTGCCCACGGCCAATTCAGGACTGATTTAAGTATTCGCAACGAAAAGATAACTAATCAAATTAGAGTTATTTCGACAAGTGCCTTACTGCACTTTGAGATGCTTCATAGCTTCCCACCGAGACATCATGGAGGCATCCTTCTCATCGATGAAGGCCGTTATTTTAGCTGCGGGTAAAGGGACCCGCATGGGAAACCTCACTCAAGAACTGCCCAAGCCTATGCTTGTTGTCGAGGGGCGCCCTATTCTAGATCATATCGTGGAGGGCTTAAAATCCTGCGGAATTACTGAATTTCATATTATTACAGGATGGCGAGCCGATGTGATTGAAGCCCACTTTGGGGATGGTTCGATGTTAGGAGTTCGGATGAGTTATTCGCGACAAGAGGTGCAGGATGGCACAGGTAAAGCCCCTGAGTTGGCAAAAGTATTTGTGGGCGACGACGACTTTATTTTGACCTATGGAGACATCTTGGTCCGACCTGAGACGTACCGTCGAATGTTGGATCGATGGACTTCAGGAAAATTCTCTGGCGTGATTACCGTCACTGAGGGAGAAGATGTGACAAAGGGAGGGCTTTTCTTTTTTGACGACCGATTTTGCCTAACTCGGCTCGTCGAAAAACCGTCCCAAGACGAAATTAAAATTCTTCGATCAACAGGTTGGATCAAAGCTGGGGAACCTGTTTGGTATAATGCGGGTATTTATCTTTTTCGACCCAACCTGTTTAATTTCACTGCACGACTGCAGAAATCACCTCGAGGCGAGTACGAATTAACCGATGCCTTGTCCGCGATGGTCGAGAGTGGTGATCTTTTGGCAGGTTTGAAAATCGAGGGGCGTTGGGTCGATGTGCGTGATCCCGCTGTGCTGGCTTCCCTTCAAACATGAGTCAACTCTCTCAAACGACGAAAACGGGGGGGGCACGGTTGCGTTTACGCTTGGCGCCTTCAGCCGAAATGGCCGTTCGATCGGGGCATCCTTGGGTCTATGCGGAACGGATACGTGAAATCAGTCGTGAAGGAATTTCTGGGGAAATTGCTATTGTCTACGATCGCAAGGATCGTTTTATGGCCTTCGGGTTGTTTGATCCAGACTCACCAATCCGGCTTAGAATTTTGCATTCGGGTCCGCCGATTGTGGCTGACGAGGCTTGGTGGCAAGCGCGGATGACCTCTGCGGTAGAAAAAAGAAGGCCGTGGTTTCAACAAGGCACCGATGGATATCGGCTCGTTAATGGCGAATCAGATGGGTGGCCCGCATTGATTTTGGACCGCTACGGGTCGACCTTGGTCCTTAAGTTGTATTCCGCCGTGTGGTTGCCACGAATGGCGGATTTGCAACGATGGATTGTTTCGGCGGTGACGGCAGAGAGAATTGTGCTCCGCTTAAGCCGGAATGTTCAGGATGTCTTTGAGCGTGCTGGACATCGCGACGGGCAAAATTTAGTTGGAACTGAAACCTCGGAGGGCGTGATTTTTAAGGAGGATGGATTAAGGTTTTGGTCGGATGTTGTGAAAGGTCAGAAGACGGGGTTTTTTCTAGATCAACGGGAGAATCGGCGGCGTATCGGGAAACTCAGTGTCGGCGCAGAAGTCTTGAACGCTTTTAGTTTCAGCGGCGGATTTTCGCTCCATGCGGCTCGAGGTGGTGCGGTCGCTGTGACTGATCTGGATTGTTCACCCCACGCCCTTGAAGCTGCGCGTCGGAATTTCCAACTCAACCGCGACGATTCCACTCTCGCGTCCGCTCGGCATCAATCGGTGCAAGCGGATGCCTTCGACTGGTTGGAGAACGGCCCTGGTCAGTTTGACGTGGTTATTTGTGATCCTCCCTCCTTGGCCAGACGTGAACATGAACGTGCAGGCGCCATTGATGCGTACCGTCGATTGGCGACATCTTCAGTTGGGAAAGTGCGTTCAGGAGGGCTGTTGCTAACCGCCTCTTGTTCGGCCCATGTTTTAGCCGAGGAATTTCATGCGGCAGTTGCCGAAGGACTGCGGCGGACGGGACGTCGTTATGAAGAACTTGAACAAGTTGGGCATGCTCTAGATCACCCGACTACTTTTGATGAAGCTCGTTATTTAAAGGCAGTCTACCTGCGGATGTTGGACTAAATCGGATTGGAAGGAGTGCGGAATTTGTAACCCAAGCTTGCCCGCCGTTACTTTCCGTTGATGGTTGGGGCGATGTTAGGACTGAGACGTTTTGTGGGATGGATTTTGCGGGTATGGCTGTTGCCTTTTTCGCTATGGGCTTTGGGTCTGTGGTCGGTTGGATCTAGGTCATGTACAGCGCAAGAGTTTCGGACAGCGTCGAGCACCACCTTTGACAAGTGGATGTACCCCTTTGAATTCGGGACCGGCGGAACTCGCCCTGTTGCTCCGACCTTTGCTTCCTTCGATACGCGATTTGATACGCGAGACGCCCAATTTTTGATGGGATGGAAAACGGAAAGCTGGGTTCAACTGGGGTTGCCTACCTCTCGCTATATCCTCAGCAAAGTTCGCCTTTCTGTTTCTGTTTCGGCGGATCAGACATTTATTTATGATCCGACCTTTGATTCTTACCGCACCCATTTAGGGACCAACGAGATCGCGTGGACACGGGATCAGGATGGGGGTCGTCCTGTAGAATTTTTTGGGACTGGTTTTCGGAATGGATTCACAGCAGAGACCTACGCAAATGAGAGTCCTTATGGTCCGGTTGGCGGATTTACCAGCGACACGATTTCGGTCGGAACACGCAATGCTTTTGCGGCGGTTTACGACACTGAAGGAAACCTCATTGATACCTCCAATCATGTGGGGCAGAGGAATGCGAATTGGACCAACGCCTCATTTGAAGCCGTGCCATGGGCCGTAGGCTTGACCGCCCAAGCGATACCCGGGGCATTAGTTCCGGTAGGCAGCGTTTTTACCTTCGATCTGGATCTATCTGATCCTTTAATTGCGGGATATCTTGGGCGGGCTTTGTCGGCGGGCACTTTAGATCTGATGTTAAGTTCTCTATCACCCGCCCAGCAGGTGACTCCCGGTGGAACTGGATTTGGCGGTCTCGGTTCTTATCCCCAGTGGTCGACTCACGAAAATCTTCTTTTCAAAGGGCCCTTGCTGGAAGTGGAAGGAACGGTCATCCGTGATACAGATAGCGATGTTGATGGATTGCCAGATGACTGGGAGAGATTATTTTTGGGGGATCTTTCCTCAACGGGAACAGGGGACGCGGATGGGGACGGATTAGTGAATCAAGAAGAGTTTATTGCAGGAACAAATCCTCGCTCGGCAGAATCGACCTTTCGATTGACCTTGAGTGGCCCGCCCTTACAAACGGAGCTCTCCTTTCGGTTTGCGCCGGGTCGCCGATATAGGGTCGAACAGAGTGAGGATCTTACCCGATGGATTCGGGCTGCGGGACAGTTGAGCTATCCAAGTCGAGGCGTCTGTGTCTGGAAGGCGGACGTCCAACAGGATAGTTCACTCTTTTATCGAGTTCGAGTTGACGAAATTCGTTGAACTGAAGGCGTTGAGTAAGTCCTAAACGTGTCTTAAACTTGATTGGGTTTGGAGGATAAGTCTGAGAGTTTGATCTTAGTGGACTCGTAGACGAAATCAGGAGCAATAAGCAAAAGCCAGTAGTAGGATTCCAGCGACAATTCTGTACCATCCGAAGGCGGTAAAGCTATGAGAACGGACATAGTTCAGGAGCCATCGGACGGAGACAAAGGCGGTAATAGCTGCGATGACACCTGCGAAAGCGATGAGAGCGACGGGTTCGTGTGGGGAAGGATGACGGAGAGCGTCCAAGGTTTCTTTGGCACCGGCCGCCATCAAGGTGGGGATGCCTAGGAGGAAAGAGAATTCAGTGGCAGCGGCGCGCGATAAACCAAAGGCCAAAGCTAGCAAGATAGTGGTACCAGATCGAGAAGCTCCAGGGAAGCAGGCGGCGATGAGTTGCCCACCGGCCACAGCGATAGCAATGGACCAACTAACAGAATCACTGCCCGCCCGATTTTTGAGCTGAGCCTCAAGAGCGACGAAGAAAATGCCGCCAGCGAGAGTGGCCCAAGCGACTGGAGCGAGGTCTTTAGGCAGTTTCATTCCGGCCTCTTTTAAGGCTAGACCACCGATGGCAGTTATAATGAATGCGGTGGCTAGCTTGAGCAGGTAATCACGTTGAGCCGGTTCATTCCATTGAGTAAGAAGAGTGCGAACTCTGGAAGCGAAGACCACAAGAACTGCCAACACCGCTCCTGACTGAATTACCGTGTTGAACAGATCGCTATAGTGACGGCCGAGAAGTCTTTCGGCGATGAGGAGATGTCCGGTCGAGGAAACAGGGAGAAATTCGGTGACACCCTCGATCAAACCGAGGAGCGCTGCATAGAACCAGTCTGTCATAGTCAGAGTATTAAGACGAGGAGAGTGCCTGATTTGAAATACCGAAGTTCAGTAAACTTGAGTGGAGAGATAAAAACTCGGGCTGGCGATCCCTAGGGGTGGCACAGCATACTTTGGGCCATGCAAGATCTCATTGCTAAGGCATCAGCCCTGCTTGAAGCGCTGCCCTACATTCAGAAGTTCGCCGGCAAAACATTTGTGGTGAAATACGGCGGCAGTTTTATGGATTCGCCGGATTCAGCCGTTCGTGAGGGAGTGGCCCGCGACCTTGTTTTTTTGGAGGCGGTCGAAATCAATCCGGTGGTGGTGCACGGCGGCGGTAAAGCGATTACCCGAGCTATGGAGGTCGCGGGATTAAAGGCTTGTTTTATCCAAGGGCAACGAGTGACGGACGGCCCCACCGTTGAGGTGGTTGATCAGGTCTTGTCCCGAGAGATTAATCCGGAAGTGGTTCGTATGATCCGGCAATTGGGTGGGGTGGCGCAGGGGTTTGCTGGAACCGATATTTTTATTTGTCGCAAGTTGTGGTTGAGCAGTGCCTCAGGTGAACCGGTGGATATTGGGTTTGTGGGGGAAGTCACAGGTGTGAATACCTCTCCTTTGCTCGAGTGCATACAGAGGGGTATTATTCCAGTGATCAGCCCCACAGCACGGGACGAGACAGGTCAGATTTACAATTGTAATGCCGACGTGGCTGCCGCCATGGCAGCGATTGCTTTGAAGGCTTGCCGGTTGGTTTTTATGTCGGATGTACCAGGTTTGATGCGGGATCCCAAGGATCCAAAGACGGTGATCCCCCACTTGCAGATTTCAGAGATACCCCAACTTAAGTCGCTGGGTATTGTTGATAAGGGAATGATTCCGAAGGTGGACAGTGCCGTGGCCGCGTTGAGGGCGGGCGTGGATAAAGTTTCTTTGGTCGATGGTCGGATTGCTCACTCGGTCTTATTGGAAATCTTTACTGATGCTGGAATTGGCACCGAAGTCGTCTTGGGACCGTGAGAAGACTTTTTAGTTCCTTTTGAGGGGAGCCAAATTTAAAAATCGCACGCCGCTGGAGCGGTTCCAAGATACTTTGCTGACCTGAGGAGAACTCCATCGCCCGAGTTGATTTCTCTCTGGAGCCTCTATGGGCCTGACAACAGGCTTATGAGTGAGGGAAAGGTCGTTAGAAGAGATAGGTTAACAACCGATGCGGATATCACTGTGGATTAAAGGAAGCAGTATTGGTACGCCAAAGGTTCGAGGTGGCCCAAAAATTGATTGGTGCCAGACTTTTCCCATAGCGAAGGTACCGAACACTGCTGTCTACAAATGCGTAATTCGAGCCCTTTCCTTTGGTGCTACCTGACCGCCCATGTCGTCCATGCTCTAATTCTTCAATATCGTCACCCAAGGCGCTGGCGAAGAGGTCCATGTGGAAGTGGCCGTGCGAGGGTGCATCGGAACGTTTCTCGCCAAAGACAATGGTTTCGGAAGGTTCGATGATGCCAGAATCGGGAACACAATTGGTGACCGTATGACTGAGGTAGTTTTTAAAGTCTTCAGAGGTCGAAATACCCTCAAACCAATCGTTCCAACCGTTCATAATATAACTGCGCGGAGCGTTGTCGGCGAGGTGTGTGGGATCGGGTGAACCAAAGGTGTGCGGTGGCTTTGGGCCATCACTGGGGCAGCGTAGAATTTTAACATCGACATAGCCTGGTTGCATAAGAGTAGGCCAAGCCGGCCGATAGGTGCGTGGAACCATTAGCCCAGCGAAATCAACTCGGTAGGTCGCATGCGCAAGTCCCATTTGACGGAGGTTGTTGACACAGAAAATTCGTTGAGCTCCACCTTTAGCACTACCCAAAGAGGGAAGAAGCATTCCAGCGAGAATGGCGATAATGGCAATAACCACTAAGAGCTCGATCAAAGTGAACGCGTAAACTGTCGAGGTCGTTGATTTCTTCACGGACATTTGTTCGTCGACTGAAGCCATGTGAAGAAGCTTCAAAAAAAGTTCGAAGAGGATGGCTTCATTTCGCGTCGTCAAAATTTCTGTCTTGGACTTGTTTCATGCATCGTCTTCCAAAATTAATACGATCGATTGCACTAATTTTTTGGTTCCTTGGTGTCGTTAGTGCGGAGTCGATCCCGCATTGGGCGTTTCAAACGCCGGTTTCGCAACGTGTGCCTGTGGTCAGCAAAGCCAATGGGATTCGGACCCCAGTCGATGCGTTTATCGGCGATCGATTGGCTAAAGAAGGCATTAAACCGTCTGTGCCAGCGGATCGAATCACTTTGTTCCGCCGATTAACTCTAGATTTGACCGGTTTACCGCCACAACCCGCAGAGGTAGATGCGTTTGCTGGAGACCGAACTGAGGCGGCTTATGAGCGTCAAGTGGAGCGATTACTGAATTCGCCTCGATTTGGGGAGAGGTGGGCGAGGCATTGGCTCGATTTGGCTCGGTATGCGGATAGCAGCGGCTATCAGGTGGACCGCGAGCGACCTTGGGCTTGGGTTTATCGGGATTGGGTGGTTCGTTCGTTCAATCGAGATCAAGGCTTTGATCGATTCAGCCTAGAGCAAATTGCGGGAGATTTGCTCTATGAAGAGGAACGAACGCCGAGGGGCGACCCAGATTTATTGATTGCAGCGGGATTCCATCGGATGGCTTTAAGCAATCATGAGGACGGCATTGATGCCGCTGAATTTGCGGTTCGCACACAAGTAGATCGGGTCGCTACCACTGGAACAGCTTGGTTGGGATTAACCTTGGGGTGCGCTGAGTGTCATTCGCATAAATACGACCCGATCAGCCAACGGGAGTTTTATCAATTCTTTGCCTTTTTTAACACGGCCGAAGAGGCTGACCCGACTGTGGCACCTGGAGTGACTGCGTACAGTTTTCGTCAACGGCGAGAGGCCTTGAAGACTTTTGTGCATATTCGGGGTGATTTCCTCCGACGTGGGGAGGAAGTTCGGCCTGGATTTTTGCTGGGAGTGACATCGCTAAGGCAGGTGGCGCCGTCTGCACCCACTCGTTTGGATTTAGCCCGGTGGATCGTATCGCCAGAAAATCCACTCACGGCTCGGGTGGCAGTGAATCAAATCTGGCTGCATTTGTTTGGGCGAGGATTGGTGTCAACAACCGAGGACTTCGGGATTCGCGGGGAGGCTCCGTCGCACCCAGAGTTACTAGATTGGCTGGCAAATGAGTTCATTCGGTCTGGTTGGAGCCGTAAGCACCTTATCCGACTCATTGTCTGTTCTGCCACTTATAAGCAATCGTCGGAGGTTCGATTGGAATTAAAGGAAAGAGATCCGAAAAATCGTTTATTGGCGCGGCAAAATCGGATTCGGTTGGAAGGAGAAGTTTTGAGAGACAGTGCATTGGCGGCAGGCGGAGTGCTGAATTTGGAACTAGGTGGAAGCGCGTTTCGCGCAGAAATGGCTGAGGATGTGAAGTGGCTGGGAACAGCAGGCGCTTGGATTTGGACGGATGATACCGGGCCGGTGTTGAATCGTCGGAGTCTTTATATGTATTCACAGCGGACAGTACCGCATCCCTTACTGCCGGTTTTTGACCAAGCAAATCCAAATGAAGCCTGCACGCGGCGTGAACGTTCGAATACGCCACTTCAGGCCCTGACGCTTCTCAATAATAGCACATTTGTTGACTCCGCACGGTCGCTGGCTCAGCGGTTGGCGATGCAGAACCCTGAGAATCCAAGGGAGCAGATTCGAGAGGCTTTTCGACGTTGTGTCGGGCGGGATCCGCGTCGTATTGAAACCATTCGCTTGGAGACGCTTTTTAAACAGGTGCAGCGAATTGATCCTTCCCAAGCCTTGTTCATGATGGTGCAGATAGTGATGAACTTGGATGAATTTCAAAATCGCGACTGATTGGTAATTGGAAATGAGATTTATTGAAGCATGAGTTCTGCGGAACACATTCTATTAACTCGCCGAGATTTCTTGGTGAACGCCTCACGGGGAATTGGAGGATTAGCGCTTTCAGCGTTGTTCGCTCAAGACGGTTTGCTGGCGGCATCGGCCGCACAAAATGCGATTCAGGGGCCTCATTTCATTCCCCGCGCCAAAAACTGCATCTTTCTCTATATGGAAGGTGGAGTAAGTCAGATCGATCTATTTGATCCAAAGCCGCGTTTAGTGGAATTAAACGGGCAAAAGATACCGGAATCTCTCACCAAGGATGTGCGGTTTGCTTTTATTCAAAAGGAGAGTGCCTTGTTGATGGGATCACCCCATTCGTTTCGCCGTTATGGGGCTTGTGGTATGGAAATGAGTGGTTTGCTCCCTCATTTAGGAAGCTGTGCCGACGATATTGCCTTGGTTCGATCAATGCATACTGAGGCGTTTAATCATCATCCAGGCGAACTTTTGATGTATTCAGGGTCGATGATGCTCGGGCGACCGAGCCTTGGGGCATGGGTAAATTATGCTTTAGGAAGTCCCTCACGCAATTTGCCTGGGTATGTTGTTTTGACTGCAGGTCGTGCGCCGAGCGGGGGAAACACGCTTTTTCAGAGCGGATTTTTGCCCTCAAATCATTCGGGTGTGCTGTTTCGTTCGCGAGGAGAGCCCGTTCAGGATTTGAACAATCCGACGGGCATCACACCCAAGATGCGCTACTTTGGACTGAGTGCCTTGAGTGAACTAAACGCAATGCGGCGAAAGACTGTGGGCGATCCTGAAATTGCGGCGCGAATTGAGAACTATGAGTTAGCGGCTCGTATGCAGTTAGCGGTGCCGGACCTGACCGATCTTAGCACTGAAACGGACCTAACCCGAAGCGCTTATGGCGTGGACCGAGATGAGGGCGGGTTGAAAACACAACGCGGCGGGAGTGGGGATGCCCCGAGTGTTTTTGCAAAAAATTGCCTCATGGCGCGACGTTTGGTGGAGCGCGGAGTTCGGTTTGTCGCAATTCATCACGCATCGTGGGATCACCACAACGATCTAGACTCGGATCTTCAGTACAATTGCCGTGTTGTCGATCAACCCGTAGCGGCACTACTGAAGGATTTAAAACAGCGTGGGTTGCTCGAAGACACTTTGGTCGTCTGGGCAAGCGAATTTGGCCGGACACCGCTTGGAGAAAATCGAGTTGGATTTGGCGGACGCGTGTCTGGACGGGACCATCATCCGTCCGCCTTTAGCGTTTGGTTAGCTGGAGGTGGGGTCCGCAGTGGTCAGGTGATAGGTTCTACTGATGAACTAGGTATGAAGATTACCGATGAGCCAGTGCATGTTCACGACCTCCATGCGACGGTGCTCAATCAGTTTGGTTTGGATCATGAGCGACTGACCTACCGTTTTCAGGGTCGCGACTTCCGTCTAACAGATGTCGCAGGAAAAGTCGTTCGGCGTTTGGTGTCATAACCTTGGAGATTTGAGTCTTAAAAAAGCCTTCTTGGACAGATCCAAGAAGGTGATTTGAAACGGAAGACTTCCTCGAAGACGGAATCTCGGGGATTTAGACAAAAACGGGCTCTTGGACTTTCTCAAACTTCTCGATTACCTCACGAAGTTTAGCGAGAGCGATATTTTGGATCTGACGGATTCTTTCGCGGGTAACTCCGAACTTCTGCCCAATTTCGTCGAGCGTCTTTTCAGCCCCACCATTGAGGGCAAAGCGTTCTCGTAAAATGGTCATTTCCCGCGCATCAAGAATATGAAGCGAATCTTTAAGAAGTCTGTGGGTGGTTTTATGATCAAGATCCTTGTAGGGGTCCGAGGATCCTTCGTCGGAAATCATTTCGCCAAGTCGGCTTGAACCCTCGTCGCCGAGTTGCTCATCAAGGGAAGAGGTTCTCATCGAGGAGCGCATCCACAGTTGAACCTTCTTCAGAGGAGCACCCATTTCATCTGCGACTTCGTCGTCGGTAGCTTCACGCCCGAAGAGCTCCTGTAATTCCAGCGCGACCCGTTTCATTTTCGAAATTTTATCGACCATGTGAACTGGGAGCCGGATGGTCTTGGATTGATTAGCTAGGGCTCGTTTAACCGATTGTTTGATCCACCAAGAACTGTAGGTCGACAATTTGCCCCCCTTAGCAGGATCGAAACGTTCGACCCCCTTCATCAGGCCCAAATTTCCTTCGTTAATAAGATCGAGGAGAGGAAGCCCAAAACCTTCGTAATCGCGGGCAATTTTGATGACCAGACGCAAGTTTGCTCGGATCATGTGTTCCCTTGCCACCATATCACCGCGTTTGATTCGGGTCGCGAGGCAGATTTCCTCTGCAACGGTTAAGAGAGGGACTTCGACGGCTTCTCGCATGTAGAGAGCGAGCGCTGTCTTACTTTCATAGAAGTCTTGTACAGGTTCTAGGGGGCGATCGATGACTGGAATCCCGTCGATCAGGCGCGCTGGCGGCTTTTGGGTCGTTGCTGACTTTGAAACTTTTTTGCGGAGTGTTCCTTGATTTTTTTTGATTTTCATTGAGATAATCGTCGGTTCTGCGCAGGATTTCTTCGAAGGGAGAGGGCTCTGGCTGAGTCTACTTAATACTTTCTTCATCGTGATTTTGAGGTTTAGAGGTAGGCTGTTGTTTTCAAAATTGTGATTTATTGCGATTTAATGTCAATGTATTTATTATATTTTGTCTATGTATTTTCCTGCGGTGTGTGAGTGTTTTTGCTTCAAACCCTTATAAAGAAGCAACTTGGCTTCTGAGAACTTGATGGTGTAGAATTTTAAATCGCATGGAGAGTTCCCTTTTTTCAATCAAGGTGGTTTGTCTTCGCACTGGATTGAGTGCTCACGTAATCCGAGTTTGGGAAAAGAGATATCGAACCATTAGTCCAGTCCGATCGGGAGGTAACCAGCGACAGTACACAGTCTCTGACATTGATCGATTGACCTTGCTGAAACGAGCGACTGAGTCCGGTTATGCCATCGGAACGATCGCGGCACTCAGTACGGACCAATTGCGAGGCCTTTTAGTTTCGGAGGAACCATCGAGGGTTAAGAACACTCCTGCGAAACGACTGATAGAACCGAGAAAAATTTCAGATTCAGACGCAACAACGATCAGAGATTTTGGAGTTGAAGAAGCGGTTAAGCTCAATTCCTCAGCCTTCTTAAATCAGGCGATGGAGTTTGTTCGTTCGATGAACACGGTGGGGTTGGAGTCTGTTTTGGATCAATCCTTGGTTGCGTTAGGGCAGATTCAAGCCCTCAACCGAATTGTTGTTCCATTGATGATTCAAATGGGAGAAGGTTGGATGATGGGTGAAATTACCATTGCGCAAGAGCATTTAGCGACTGCGGTAGTACGGACTTATTTAGGTCAAGTATTGCGAACTTCCTATTTGCATCCAAGAGCGCCGGGTATCTTAGTCGCGACACCGGTTGGCCAATGCCATGAAATGGGAGCGATTGTGGCGGCTGTCGCGGCGAGTGGTTTGGGTTGGCGCGTGGTATACGGAAGTTCAAGTCTGCCCACTGAGGAAATTGCTTCTGTGGCGATTCGGTTAGGCGTCCGAGTGGTGGGGCTAAGTATTGTGCATCCGTCGGATGATCCGATGTTAGGGCCTGAATTAGTCCGATTAAGGCGTCTTTTACCAGCGACAATTGGGATCATTATTGGTGGGCAGGCGGCGAGTTCCTATCTGTCGTTTATTCGGCAGATAGGTGCGGTGAGTGTTTCAGATATCGGGCAACTTTCTGAGACTTTGAATCGTTTTCGACAGATATCGGGTAACGAAATTGAGGCGCCTTAAATCCCCTCCAGTTTTCCTGCACTTACTCAGTCGAGAGAGCTCCTTTTGAGTTTGGTCCGGATTGATTTCAAGGTAAGGTGCGTTCCTTGACCTCGGGAGAGGTTCTGATGAGGTCGGCGGGAGTTAGCGTCTTTCCAAGAAAGGCAATCAGGATCTTTTTGTTTGGTTGTGAATAACTCCCTCCTTTTGAGTGGGCTTCACTCTTGCCAGTCTGAGGGAAGGCCCTTCCAATGGGGAACAGATGTATCTCAAAAACCTGACAGCGTTAGGGTTCAAGAGTTTTGCCGACAAGACGGTCCTAAACTTCCAAGAGGGAGTAACGGCGATTGTGGGGCCAAACGGGTGTGGCAAATCGAATGTTTCTGACGCGATCCGCTGGGTTTTAGGGGAGCAATCAGCCAAGGCACTGCGGGGCGGTGAGATGTCGGATGTCATTTTTAATGGCACAGATACTCGAAAGCCGATGGGGATGGCTGAGGTATCGTTGACCTTAGGTGGGGTGGATGGAGATCCGTTACGTGCAGCAGGTATTTCAGTCGAGTTTAACGAAGTCACTTTGACACGCCGAGTCTTCCGAGATGGAGGCAGCGAATACTTTTTGAACAAAACAGCCTGTCGCCTTCGTGACATCCAACAGTTCTTTGCCGGCACCGGTATGGGCAAGGCCAGTTACTCAATTATGGCCCAGGGCAACATCACTCAAATTCTTTCGAGTAAACCAGACGATCAACGCTTGGTTTTTGAGGAGGCGGCGGGGATTACTCGGTTTAAGCACCAGAAGAGGGAATCCCTGAGGAAATTGGAGGCGACCGAGCAGAATCTATTGCGTGTCGATGATTTGGTACGTGAGGTAAAACGGCAAATTGGATCTCTCCAAAGACAGGCAGGCAAGGCCCGGCGCTTCAAATCGATTCAGGTGGAATTACAGCATCTGGAAACGCAACTAGCTCGTCACCAGTTTGATGTTCTCACCCTTGAAATTGCGCAGAAAAAGAAGGCGTCGGAACATTCGACACTCGAGTTGGAAGTGGGACAAGAGACGGTGACCCGTTTGGAATCAGAAGTTCTCAAGTTACGCAATCAGTTGTCGGAGTTGGATCAAAGTATTTCTCTTCAACAACAGGGGGCCTTGGAGTTGAAAGCGGAAAGTGAGCGTCAGGAGAATACCATTGGCTTTAATGAGTTGCGAATGGGCGAATTATCGGAACAAAACTCGAAAGCCGCTCAAGATATCACCCAATACAGTGAACGCCGCTCCATTGCCGAGGTTGAATTGGAAATGGCTGTTGAACGAGCGGAAATTTCGCGGGTTGCAGTGGAAGCATTACGAGCTGATTTGACGGTCAAGCGCGACCTCCTTTCGCGGGTGGAACAGGATCTTTCAGGAAAACAAGTAGAGCTCAGTCAAGCCCAGAGCGGTGCCCTTGCTGCGACCCAAGGATTGGGGCGTATTCGTAATGATATTAACCAACTAGCCGTTCAACTCGAGGGCAACGTAGTGCGGTTGGAGAGGTTGAATTCTGAAAAAATCCAGTTCGAAGAAGAGAACCTGCGATTGGAGGCACGGACGGTTGAATTTACCCTTCAAGTGGAGGAAGAAAAGGAGCGCGTTCAGACCTCGCGTTTGACCCTAGAGGAGCGGCGCTCTCAGTTGAGTGAAGTTCGCGAAGATATTCAGAGAGCAAGCCACACTTTGGACAGTCTGTTGCAGCGGCAAGCCGGTAAGATGTCTCGGCTCAATTTACTAGAGCAATTGGACACACAGCATGAGGGGTTTGCTGTTGGGGCTTTGGCCGCTCTAAAACAGAGTCGTCATGTTTTGGGGTCCTTGGCAGATCGGATTCGCGTCTCCGACACCTACGTGACCGCTGTGGAGGCTGCCCTTGGTGCGAATCTGCAATTGGTGCTCACCAGCGAAGCTAGCGAAGCCTCCGAGATCTTGGCTGACTTGGCGGCCAATAAAAAAGGTCGGGCCAGTATCGCTGCTCTTTCCTTGGCACCTGAACTTTTCGAGGAAGGCACTTCCCTCCCCTTGGGAACGATTGCGGCTTTGTCGATTGTGACTGTCGAAGAACCGATTCGTGCGTTGGTCACGGCCCTACTCGGCAGAACATTGATCGTCCCGGATATGGCCACCGCAGCTAAGGCTTTCCAAAATGGCGGAGCGGGATTTGATTATGTGACATCGACCGGTGACCTGCTCGATCGCCGAGGCATTTTCACCGGTGGAGCCCAAGCTTCGTCGGGGCAGGCTGCGGCAAGTATTTTAGGTCGTAAAAATCTCATTGCCGAAATTCAGGCGGAATTATTGACCCTCCAGGCCGGAGCGACCGAGGCCAATAGTTTGAAGACTTCCCTCCATGCCGAACAAGCAACTCTTCAGTCTAGCTTGGAACAGGTTCGGATGGAGCTGTCGCAGCAAGAGGTGGCTGTGGCAACTCGGCAGGGGGAATTTAATGCTGTGCGCTCCTCTCGCCAAGCACTGGAATTGCGTTTGGACCAAACCGACCGCGAACTGGGTCTCTTGGGAGCACAGGAAGTAACTCACCTTCAGAAACGTGAGGCTTTGGCTGCGCAAGTCGCAGAATTCGAACTACGCGAGCACCATGCCACCGGTAAGGTAACTGAGTTAAGTGTGTCAGTTGAGGACTTACGCTGTCGTCGAGATACAGCCAATCAAGCTTACAATGACTCCAATGTTGCCTTTGCCACTGAGGAACAGTTACTGACCTCACATCTCAAGCAGCGGGCGCCATTGGAGTTGCGGATCAATGAGTTGCTTTCGGCAGTGGCGCGTCTAGAGAACGATCGAGGACAGTTCAATGATCGACGCGCCAACTTTGAGGCGGGTATCGCCCAATGCCGACACAAGGTGGAACTGTTAAGGGTGGAACGATCAACTCTAGCTGATCAGATAGCTCAATTGGGTAACGACCGGAAGTTTGTCGAAGGCGAGATTCAAAGTCGCGAAGACCAACTCAGAGAGCGTCGTTTGAAGGTGACTTCTTTGCACAATCTAAGAGCTCAGTTGGAGGTCGAACTCGCTCAGAGAGTGATTACTTTACAAAATCTGGATGAACGTATTCAGATCAAGTATCAAGTGTCCTTGGAGACTATTCGAGGTGAGGGATTCCGCATTACCTATGCGGATGACGGGCAATCCAAGATTGAGACCATGACAACCGAAGAAATGGCCGCCTCGAATTGGGTCACAGACTGGGAAATTGTGGCGGTGCAGGTGATTAGTTTGCAGAAAAAAATTGATGATATCGGACCGGTGAATCTGGTGGCGATTGCCGACTATGAGGAGGCGGAGCAGCGCTACACCTTTCTTCAGGCTCAGTGTGATGATTTAGTCAAAGCCAAGGCCGAACTAGTTGAGGTGATTAACCGAATCAATACCGAGACCAAGACCTTGTTCGTCGATACTTTTGAAAAGATCCGTTTGAACTTTCAGTCGATGTTCACCGAAATGTTTGGAGGTGGAAAAGCAGACTTGAAGTTAACCGAGTCAGAAGATGTTTTGGAGGCTGGCATCGAAATTGTAGCCAAGCCGCCAGGGAAGCAACTACAGACAATTTCCCTTCTGTCCGGCGGTGAACAAACCATGACTGCAGTGGCGTTGCTCTTCGCCATTTATCAAGTGAAGCCGTCTCCTTTCTGCGTGTTAGACGAGTTGGATGCGCCTTTGGATGAGTCAAATATTTTGCGTTTTACTGCTGTCTTAAAACGCTTTTTAGACCAGAGCCAATTTGTCGTGATCACCCATAATAAGCGGACGATTAGTATGGCTGATATTCTTTATGGTGTGACCATGCAGGAGCGGGGTGTCAGTAAGATTGTGAGTGTTCGGTTTAACCGAGACGAAGGATCCCCCGAACGCGTAACTGACACGACTCCTTCTGCCCCCCGCAGTACCGCGCTCGGATATCCCCTTGGAGGGGGATCAGGTGCTGGCATGGTAAGGAAGAGAGTTACTTTATTAACTTAGCGGTCGCGACTGGGTTTGAGTTGGCTCAGGTTCCCTCGATGCTTCAGGGATTATGCCTCCTCCTATGGGTTGCCCTCTCGATTAAGACGGCACCCTGCTTTGCTGCAGTTCATCTTTCGCTCGTTCACACTTTGGAGGGATTCAAGCAAACGGAGAATCCCAAGGTTTGGGTTTCTTCTGAACTTATTCCACCCACACCCTTCCAAGAACTCATTCTGTCTTGGAATATTGAACCTTCATTTCCCTGCCGACTCGAGGTCCGTGTCCTCGACCAGAATGGGTGGGGGCGATGGTGGCAAGTAGCTCAATGGTCGAGCGATACCAACTCCGCTCCACGGACCAGTCTAGGGGGACAGAAAGATGCCGAAGGTCAATGGGACACAGATACCTTGATACGAACGACAGAGGGGATCGCTTCGATGATTCGTCTCACCTTTTCCCGACCCGATGTGACCCCATCGGATGTACCGCTATTGGGGATTTCTACTTGGTCATCTGCGGTTAAATTACCGATTAAAAGCCAAGTTCAGGATGCCGCCCAATCGAGGGTAATTGATGTCCCGAAAAGATCACAGGCTGACTATTCGGAGGGGATTACTCGGTGGTGTAGTCCAACGAGCACGGCCATGGTGATGGCCTATTGGGCAAGGGAACTTGGTTGTTTAGAATTAGACCTAGACGTTCGCACGGTCGCAGCAGGTGTGACTGATCCCGCATGGGAAGGAACAGGTAATTGGTGTTTTAATACAGCCTTTGCTGGCTCACGACCCGAACTAAGAACGTGTGTTGCTCGGTTGGGTGGTTTGATAGATCTGAAGGCCCTGATTAGTGCTGGGTTGCCCTGTGTTGTTTCTGTTTCTTACGGTTTAATGAAGGGAGGCCCAAAGGCTTTAGCGAGCGACGGTCATTTGGTAGTGGTCTGCGGTTTAACCGCGACCTCGGTGATTATTAATGATCCAGGGGTCCAAATGAGTCGAGTCCGCCGTGAAGTTCCTCTAGGTGATTTTGAAAAAGCATGGCAAGCCTCCAAGCAGACGGCCTACTTATTTTGGTCGACAAAAAAACCATTACCGACCAGCCCAGTGTCGACATGGTGACGTGATTCTATTGTAAGCGTACGCCCAACCCAATGGTTCCCTAGTTAGCGAAAGTAGGATATTCCGCGATCGAAGGCTGGGGGCGAAAGGTCGACCGACCGGTTTAGATTTAAGAACTTGCGCTTGTGTAGTGGCGAAGTGACCAACGCCAAACGCCTTCGCTAACGACATAGCAAAGGCCAGCCATCCCAAACACAGGGAGTAAATCCTGCGGTGCCGACAGCGTGTTAGCCAAAAGCTTCGCCGGAACATTGGAGACAAGAAGCATGGGTAAAACCCAAGTAAAGACAGCTCGATAAGCGCCCCTTGGAAAAGCATCTATCGGTAGTCGGGCGATGTTAAATAGGTTGTAGTAACCCCAAACAATTCCTTGAGCACGAACCGTCCAAAAGGACACGCACGCCAACAGAAACATCAATGAATAATGCACAGACACTCCAGCGAGACAAAGAAAGCCAAAGCCTATCCATTGGGTTATCGAGGGCATTTTACCTAGCTTTGTTAAGGCATAAAACACCACAGCTAATCCCATCAAAGCATTGATGCTATTGCCGATCTCGAATTTTTTAACCGAGACAAGGAACCGAGTATTCACGGGTTGAAGAAACAATAGATCCAAGGTCCCCTTGCGGATTAGTTCGGAAAAGTTCGACAGATTGGTAACGAATAGCATGTGGAACAATTGCTGAATAAATTGATTACAACCCACCAGCAGAACCACCTCCCACTTTGACCAACCAGCGATGCTTTCGGTGTGACCGTAAAGGACCGACATAAATACCAGTTGAAGTCCGAACCAAAGGAACTCGACTAGGATCCAAAGAAGAAAGTTCACCTTAAACTGCATCTCGTGGATGAGGGAATAACGGATCAAAGCACCATAAATGCTGACATATCGTTTCACGGTTTCGAACCCTGATTTCATCCGCCCACCGCCGTATATTTACGCAAGCCACGCGCCCACATAATCCGGGCGATGACAAAAGCCGTTACTACCCAAAATGCTTGCAGAATAAACCCACGCCAGAGGTCGTGGCCGCGGATTTGACCCAGTGAAATACCTACTGGGAAATAGAGGAGATAGGGATAGGGCGTGAGTAGGATCAGGCGGTGCAAGATTGGCGGTAGAATATCCAAGGGAAATAAATGGCCACTGGCGAGGTACTCCAAAGCAAATTGGATAAAAATAAAGGTGCTAACATCTAGGACCCAAAACGCCATCAACGCTACGGTATAGGCGATAAAGAACTGCAAGAGTCCCGCCAAAAAAATGGAAAAGAGTGCCAAGCAAAACGTTTGCGGATCAGCCGGACCCACAAAGGACGCGCGCTGAAATAGAATAAAAAAGGAGACTGGTATCAGAGCCATCGTCGTATAAATCGCCCGTCCAGCCCCGTAGAGACACAAACGGTATCCGAGATAATCCATCGGCTTCAGCAAGAACTGGCTGACTCCCCCATCTTTAATATCAGCAGCAATCTGCCAATCATCCTCCGCCACGGCCGTGATGGAATCCACCACCGTGACCAACAAATAATAACTAATCATTTGAGCCAGTGTGTAGCCTCCTAAAATGGCTCCGGTCGGTCGGTCGGCATAAATAGCTTTCCAGAGAAAAAGTGTGCCCGCTAAGGGAACCAAGCCGAAGGCGGCTCGACAGAGAAAATTCACCCGATAAGCCAAGGTGTTTTGAATCCCTAGACCGACAACGTGAAAATATTTTTCCACAGTCTAAGTTGCTTGAGAATTCAAGGCTTTTGCACACTCCAAAAAGGCTCCATGCACGGTCGATAAAGTCCTCTCCAGCAAACGAGTTTCTGATGCACCTAAATGACCACGCGTCTTCACCTGCAGCATGTCTAACTGATCGATGAAAATCTTGGCAGCGGTCAAATCTGGTTCGGCGGGTTCTCCAGTGTGCGGGTCGGGAAGTTTACCGAGAAAGGTAAGAACCATCTGGGCATGGCCTGAAACCAATTGCTCAAACAAAGCGGCATGTGTCGCTGCTGTTTCGGTATCGGCGGCAGAGCCTTGGGTCGGCGGCGGACTCATGGCGCGTTGCTTCCTTTATTGCCGCGTTTCACTTCCTCGCCCAAGAAAACCTCGAGATGAGTTAATCTCTCTTCTTCGTCTACCGCCTGTAAAATTAATTTTCGTGTCAGCGAACCGGGTAAAAGCAAGTTAGCAACCAAATCAGCAAAATGACCCGGACTATCCATCCGGCCTAACTCTCGGACACAATCGGCCACGGTCACAACCCCTTCATGTGATCGCCCTGACGCAAGTTGATAAATCAATTCCAAGGGCACCGGTTGTTCCTGACGCAACCGAGCTCCTACCAGCTTCAGAATCCGTTTAACTTGTAATTTTAAGAGATAGTCCGGGACTTTAGTCAAAGGAAGCGGCGTGATCAAATGCTTCCGATAAGGTCGGGTCTGGACAATCTTCCCCAAACGGACCCGAACAATCCCCTGTAAGACGAGATTTGAGGTTCCAGCTTCGGTCCGAACACAAGCTCGGACCATTCCTAAGGTTGCGACGCGACAAGGCGATTCCCTTGCAGATTCTACCCGTTGCACTGCCAAACAAAACAATCGATGCGACTCCAGTGAGTCAGTGAGCATCGTTCGGTAGCGAGGCTCAAAAATGAACAAAGGGAGCATGGCTTGGGGGAACAAAGTCGCCTCCCCCAAGATCATCACACCCGCACGGTCTGGGATCAACATAGGTGTTACGGTAAAGTCATTAAGTTTCGATGCAAGACACGGTCCTTGATTGAATACCGAGACGAGTTACTACTCTGTCTAGCGGATTAAGTGAAGTTCGCTTTGACTCCATCTAATAAATCCATGAAAGCTAACATTGCCGCAGTCCTGTTGAGCCTCACCTGTGTGGGTGTGGGAATCGGTTGGTATTTATCCTATACTGCTGCCGAGACGAAACGGATCAGTCTTGAGGCCGAAAGGAAGAATTTATCTAAAGAAATCGTCGAAACGACTGCCAAATTGTCCGAACAACTCCGAGTGAATGCTAATCTTGAGACCAATCTGATTCAACGGGTCGAAGATCTAAACACTTTTTCCAATAAGTGGACTTCTATCTCAGCCACACTCACCAAGACTGAAAATGAGGCGAAAAATGAAGCAGAGAAAGCTCGGGTCGAAATCGAGAAACGCGATAAACACATCACTGACTTGGAGGGCGAAAAGGATAGTCTCACCAAGAAAATGGGCGAATTAAACGGCCAAATCGGTTCGCTGGAATCCCTCATCAAGGAGGCTGAACGGAAACTCTCTAACAGTGAAGGCGACCGCGAGGTCCTCAAAAAAGAACTCAGGCGCCTGATCGCTGAAAAGACAGATCTAGAAAAGAGATTTAATGATCTGGCAATCCTTCGTGATCAGGTCCGCAAACTGAAAGAAGAGCTCAGCATAGCAAAGCGCCTCGATTTTATTCGTCGCGGCCTTTACGGATTCGAGAAGAAAGGAGCTCAACTCCTGAATGAAGGGATCAAACTAGGCGTTCCAAAAAGCTCTGCGACCAATACTTTCCCCTTGAAAGTCGAAATCGGTTCGGATGGTTCCTCTAAAATCACCCCACCTCCAACACCCTCACCGAAATGATACTCCGTGTCGGATCGAGGGGATATCGAGTATCGTTAAAGAGGAAAATGCGTGGTAGCTAACTTCGAATTACGAGATTCTCATGGTCGAGTCATGCGAGATCTTCGGGTCAGCGTCACCGACCGTTGCAATTTTCGCTGTCTTTATTGCCTCCCAGAAACCGAGGAGGCTGCCAATTTTTATCGCACTCGCTTTGATGCGATCAAAAATCCGATTCCTATCAAATCTACTGCGATTCATAGGGAATGGAAACCAAAGTCTGAGCTGCTGACTTACGAGGAAATTACTCGGGTTGTGCGTGTGGCCGCTGGTCTCGGCATCAACAAGGTGCGGGTCACCGGTGGCGAACCGCTTCTGCGTCAAGGAATAGAGACCTTGGTCGGCGCCCTGACACGCATTCCCGGTATTAGCGACGTGGCCATGACCACCAACGGCGCCCTCTTTCAATCTAAGGCTGTGGCTCTGCGACAGGCCGGACTTCACAGGGTCAGCTTCAGTATGGATTCTCTCGATCGCGAAAACTTTCGGAAAATGACCGGACGCGATGGCCTAGATCAGGTTCTGTCAGGCCTCCGATTAGCGCGAGAGTTAGGATTTAGTCCCGTGAAAGTAAACGCGGTAATCATCCGAGGGATTAACGACCACGAGATCCCAGCCCTAGCCGCCTTTGCTAGAACGGAATCATTGAGCCTGAGATTTATCGAGTTTATGCCGCTGGATTCAAGTCGTTCGTGGCAAAAAGATCTCGTGGTCAAAGGGCGTGAAATCCTACAAATGCTGCACCGCGACTTCGATTTAGCCGCCATAGATTCCTCCGCTAACCCATCTGAAACCGCACGGCGCTGGACTTTCGGCGAAGGGGGCGGGGAAATTGGTATTATCGCGCCGGTGAGTGAGCCTTTCTGCGGTCATTGCAACCGACTTCGGCTCACCGCCGACGGCAAACTTCGGACCTGTTTATTCAGCCACGATGAACATGATCTCAAACCTTTCCTGCGCGGAGGCGGCACGGATCAAGACCTTGCAGAAACCCTTGCAGATCGAGTACGTCACAAGGAGAAAGGCCATCGTATTGGCCATGCAGATTTCAAACAACCGGCACGCAGTATGAGTTGTATCGGCGGCTAAAAATACGGATACACGGAATGAGAGGTAGGTGCGGACTCATTTTAAGACAGGTCCATCCTCATGAAAACGCTCTCTAACTTCTCTCCCGTCTCTATCCGCCTCGATAACCCCGTTTTCGACTTCCGTGGTGCGCTTAGCCGAAAGCATTCGCTTTTGCCCGCACTGAAACAGTCGACCTCAAGCAAAGTCGTGGTATTTTGACAATCGATCTCGACTGCTTGCGTTAATTTTGGCTATCAAAATTGCAGCTTTCGTCAACCAATGAGTTCCCTTACTCACTGCCTCAGCCCAGCAGGGCGTGCCCTTTTGGATAGACGCTCCTTTCTTTCAAACTCAGCTACCGCATTGGGATCGGTGGCTTTGACTCAAATGTTGGGGTTCGAGCAGTTGCTTGCTGCGGCTTCACCAGCCATCGACTTGTCGCGACCTTATGCGCCTCGGACTCCTCACCGAACTGCCCAAGCCAAGAATGTTCTTGTGCTCTTCTGCGCTGGTGCGGTGAGTCAGTTGGAAACGTGGGATTATAAACCGGAGCTCATCCATTATGATGGTCAGCCTTTGCCTGGCGGTCCGGCAGTCACTTTTCAAGGGCCGGCCGGTAATTTAGCGCGTCCTCAATACACTTTTCGGCCCAAAGGTCAGACTGGAAAAATGGTTTCTGATCTGTTGCCTCATTTGGGTGCTTTAACCGACGACATTGCTTTTATCCATTCGCTAACCAGTAAAAGCAATACCCACGGACCCGCCGAAAATTTCCTCTCGACAGGATTTGTGCTGGATGGTTTTCCGAGTCTCGGTTCTTGGATTAGTTATGCGTTGGGTAGCGAAAGTGAGAATCTTCCCGCCTTCGTTTCCATTCTTGATCCGCGTGGCGTTCCTCAGAATGGATCAAATAATTGGGGGGCCGGATTTCTTCCAGCCACCTTCCAGGGGACACCTTTCAGTGTGAAGGATCCCATCCGCCATTTAACCGCACCTGGGGTTTCTTCTGACTCAGATCAAGCGGCCCGCGATCTGTTGCGACGGATGAATGAGAGGCATTTAGAAGCGCATCCGGAAGATGGTCGATTGGCGGCTCGGATTGCTAGTTATGAATTAGCAGCTCGCATGCAACTCAGTGTACCAGAATTGAGCGATATCTCAACTGAACCAGCATATCTCCTCCGTAGTTATGGCGCCGACGATACGTCCAATCCTCTCAAAGCGAGCTTTGCTAAAAACTGTATTTTAGCCCGTCGCTTGATCGAGAAAGGAGTTCGCTTTGTTCAACTTTTTAATGGGGCTTACGCCAGTGGTGGCGAATTAAATTGGGATGGTCACAACAAGTTGCGGGAGCAGTACGATCGTCATGCTGCAATTTTTGACCAACCCGCAGCCGCTCTCATTCGTGACTTACGACAGCGAGGGCTTTTGGAGGACACAGTCGTGGTTTGGTGTACCGAGTTCGGTCGGATGCCATTTTTCCAAAAGGGTGCGCAAGGAAGAGATCATAATCCGGATGGCTTTACTTGCTGGATGACCGGAGCCGGAGTGAAGCTGGGAGTTAGCCATGGTGCGACGGATCCCTTGGGACAACGGGCAATTCAGGATATCCATTCGCTCTATGATTTTAACGCAACGCTTCTGCATCTGCTCGGTCTCAACCACGAACAGCTTACCTTTGAGCACAATGGGGTTCAAAGGCGGTTGACCAATGTCGAAGGCAATATTATCCGCGAGATTTTAGCCTAGAGACGGCAGGGGGTTCCGATGACAGATTCCGATTCTCTCTTCGTATTTGGGCTTCGACTGACCTTTTAATTTTAGGAAATGTCTCTAATTTTTATCAGAATTAGCGGAGAGCGTGATCGCTCCAAGCCTGTTCGATTGCGTTGGAAGGACGATCCCAGCGAAAGGCAGTCCGCGCATACTCAGCACACCGTTGACGGCTTGGCAAGGGAAGCGACCCATCCATAACGCCTTGCAAAGCTGATGCCAGAGATTCGGTATCGGCTGGATTAAAGAGGAGAGATCTGCCCAGAGGTTCCACTAATTCCGGGTTGGCACCCGATCGGGAAGCGAGGACAGGCGTCCCACTGGCGAGGGCTTCCGCCGTTGACAATCCAAAGCCTTCTAAATCGAGCGAAGGCATGAGAACGCAGTCGGCTGAGGCATAAAGTCGAGGCAGATCTTCTTCGCTAACAAAACCAAGTAACCGAATCCGAGACCCCAATCCCGATGCATCGATGCTTGCCTGTAGCGCCTCTCGTTGGCTCCCTTTTCCAGCGATGACTAACTGAGCCTGCGGATATCGTTTTGCGATTTGGATAAAGGCATCCACTAGATGGGTAAGGCCCATGCGCGGATCGAGACGACGGACAGCGAGAAAAAAGAAGGAGCCCTCAGGCAGCCTCTGTTCGTGCCGGAGGCTCTGTCGGTTTTTTACAGGGTAGAACCGATTGAAGTCAGCGCCACCACCAATGACTTCAATACGGTCGTGACAGCGTGTGCTAGGATGCCGCGGGAGTTTTTTTTCGAGTACTCGCTGGCAACAAAAAGACGGCGCGCGCGGCTGACCGCTCGATATTCTACGCGATGCATCACCGCACAGATGATCGAGTCCAAGGCCCTGCGGATCAATCCATTGGTCTTCCCAAATTGTGCGAAGCGATGTTCCAAAGCCCAAGGCCCTTGCAAGATCATGACGTAAGGCAACATCTTCAGAGCGGGGCCCAAGTAGGCATGGTGCAAAAATAAAAGTGTCGGAGTACGGTTGAGGAGGAGTGTCTCAACCAATTTTCGTGCTTCACTGTTTGCGGAATTCCAACGGGCAAGAAAACCGGTTCCCTTGCGTGAAACTCGATACAGTTCCACGCCTGATCTCCGTTCATGGGTTGGGCCAGCATCCGTTGGATTCGGAAAGAGGACGTGAACCTCGTGACCTCGAGCGGCTAGCAGTTCAGCCACCTCCGTAGCATAGCGAAATCCACCCCCATCGAGGTCCGGAGTATAGCCGAGAGTAAGAAAAATGAACCGCATAGGAAGAAGCCGTCTTAGGACGGAGTAAAACTGCTAGCAAAGCCTTTCGTTGTAATGGCCTTATGGATGGGGCGATTCATAAGGGAAAAGCCTTAATCCTGAGCCTTCAACCACCCCACTAGGGTGGCGTGCATCTCCATCATCCGAGAAGTTGGATCGCAGAGTTGGTGAGCGCGTTGAGGCCCAGATTCGCGGACTTGCAACCGTTTTTTTGGCTAGTGCAACTTCTTGTCTGTAAAAGTTTAGGACACCAACGATCCCGGCCATAGGGCCGATGGAGCGGAGCGGAATCGGCCCTATGGCCGAGACTCGCCCGTCTTCTGGGGTTGCCGGTGTCCGGCCAAAGCTGAAATCTGGA
>SIAZ01000014.1 GCA_009695405.1 Pedosphaera sp.
CCTCACCGCCATCCTCATGGAAACCTCCGATGAGTGGGAAACCGGACGCGCCTACTTCTCCGACCCATCCCAATCCTAAACAACCAACCAACCCCCACCTCCAAATTCAGCCTTTGACTCTTTTACAGAAAAAAAGTTGCGCGGCCTCTAAAAGCCTGAAGGAGAAACAAATCTTTTGTCAAAACGACAGCCAAAAAAAACGTCCACATTTAAGGAAGGTGGACGTTTATCTACAAAAGCTAAAAATCAGCCAATGACTTCGATACCCATATTGCGAGCAGTGCCGCAGATGGAGCGAAAGGCAGCTTCCTCATCATTGGCATTCATGTCCACCAACTTGGTCTTAACAATCTCAAGAACCTGTTTGCGGGTTACTTTACCAACTTTGTCCTTATTGGGAACCTTCGATCCCGAAGCGATACCGGCGGCCTTTTTCAGAAGAACTGAAGCGGGAGGAGTCTTATAAACGCAAGTGAATGACTTGTCCTGATAAACGGTGATAATCACCGGAATAACTAGACCGGCCTTATCCTTGGTTGCTGCATTGAACTCTTTGCAGAAGGCCATGATGTTGATGCCTTGAGAGCCCAACGCTGGACCGACTGGGGGGGCTGGATTGGCCTGACCGGCCGTAATCTGCAGCTTAACGATGCCTGTGACTTTCTTTGCCATGATTAACTTTCTATAGGTTTTGGAGGTGTACTATGTCGCTGAGAGGCATCACGACTTATCGACCTGCCAGTATTCGAGTTCAACGGGCGTTTTGCGCCCGAAAATATCTACGGACACCTTCAGTTTACCCCGTTCGGGTTCCACTTCTTCGATGACTCCAGTAAAGCTGATAAACGGTCCATCATTGATTTTGACATTTTCGCCAACATCAAAGCTGACCTTAGGTCTCTCGGTATCCTCACTACCGGAGATCTGCTCTTTGATCACGGCAATCTCTTCCGCCGTGACTTCGACAGGTCTTTCCCCTCCCACGAAACCAATCACACCTTGAATGTCTTTGGCAAAATACCATGATTTTTCCATGGGGCGACCTCCGTCGTCAAGTAGGGCCATCTCGACATAGACATAGCCTGGATGAAGCTTGCGGCTGGTTACCGTTTTTTTGCCACCGCGAACCTCCACAACCTTCTCCATCGGAAGAAGGACTTCGTGGATATGGGACTCCATTTCATCGGTTTTGATCCGACGATTGATAGTGTCCCGAACCTTCTGCTCTTGGCCGGCAAGGGTGTGAAGGACAAACCATTGAAATTTCATTAGGAGACACCCTTTAGCAACGCCTTAAGCGACCAGATCATCATTTGATCCACTCCCATCGTGAAGATGCCAAGGAGAGCGATAACCACAAAAATCAATAGCGTTGAATCCATTAACTCTTCGCGAGTTGGCCAGTTGCATTTCTTAAGCTCCTGCTGCGTCTCGCCGACGTAGGTGGACAACCTGGCCACATACCTCAACTTCCACGCAACTATAAAGAGGGCGACGCCGATAACGGCAACAAAGATCGGAAAATAGTCTTTCACAATAAAACAAACTGGCGGAGGGGGAGGGATTCGAACCCCCGGTGAGCGTTAACCCACAGCGGTTTTCAAGACCGCCGCATTCGACCACTCTGCCACCCCTCCAGTAGTTCCAGCAGATTGGCAGGGCGTGAGGGACTTGAACCTTCAACCAACGGTTTTGGAGACCGCTACTCTACCAATTGAGCTAACGCCCTGTCGACTGCCGGATGACAAATAGCCGAACCGAAAACCCAGAGAAAACAGAAAATAATGTTTCCTCTGGGAAAAGTTTATTCCGGAAGAACTTCGGAAACACGACCTGCACCGATCGTGCGACCTCCTTCTCGAATCGCAAAACGAAGACCCTTTTCCATGGCCACAGGCGCCATTAACTTGATCTCAGCGCTCACGTTATCGCCGGGCATCACCATTTCAATGCCGGCCGGGAGGCTGACAGTACCGGTGACATCGGAGGTGCGGAAATAGAACTGAGGACGATAGTTAGTGAAGAAGGGAGTATGACGACCACCTTCATCCTTGGTGAGAACATAGATCTCAGCCATGAAACGGGTATGAGGCTTAATGGAAGCCGGCTTAGCCAGCACCATTCCGCGCTCCACATCTTCCTTCTTAATACCCCGAAGAAGAATGCCGCAGTTATCGCCCGCTTGAACGCTATCGAGCAACTTACGGAACATTTCCATATCAGTCGCGGTGGTCTTGCGTGTATCGCGCAAACCAACGATTTCGACTTCTTCCATCTTCTTGAGGACGCCCCGTTCAACTCGGCCAGTGACAACCGTGCCGCGACCTTCAATGTTGAACACGTCTTCAATGCACATCAAAAAGGGCTTGTCTGACTCACGCGGGGGTTCAGGGATAAAAGTATCCAAAGACTCGAGAAGATCAGCAATCGCCTTCTCGCCTTCGGGGGTTCCCTCGATCGCCGCCGTAGCAGATCCTCGAATAATCGGGGTGGTATCGCCAGGGAAACCATACTTGGTGAGTAACTCGCGGATTTCCATCTCGATCAACTCGAGCAAATCGGCATCAGCAAGATCCACCTTGTTAAGGAAAACCACAATGCTCGGAACGCCTACCTGACGCGCCAACAAAATGTGCTCGCGGGTCTGGGGCATCGGACCATCTGCAGCGCTCACCACCAGTACAGCGCCGTCCATCTGGGCTGCACCCGTGATCATATTCTTCACGTAATCCGCATGTCCCGGACAGTCGACGTGAGCATAATGACGATTTGAGCTCTCGTATTCGACGTGCGATACCGCAATTGTTACGGTCTTCGTTTCATCACGGACGGTTCCGCCCTTGGTAATGTCCTTGTACTCAATCATCTCAGCCAAACCCTTACGGTTTTGGACTGCTACAATAGCGGCGGTGAGTGTGGACTTTCCATGATCAACGTGACCGATCGTGCCCACATTCATGTGAGGCTTCGTCCGTTTGAAGGTGTCTTTGGCCATGTGTCGTGTCTTTTACTGTTCTCGTTTTTATGTCAAACCAAGCTACTCTTACCTCTAATGTCTTTTCACCCCAACTCCACTTTTAATGGAGCCCGCGACCGGGCTTGAACCGGTGACCTCGTCCTTACCAAGGACGTGCTCTACCAACTGAGCTACGCGGGCAAAAATAAAAAAACACCCAGTCATCTCGCGACGACAAAAGACAAGCTTCTGACTCCATCAGGAGACCAGAACCAGCCTTCGGGCTAGCAACTCTTGAATTGAGTCGTTCTTTTTAGAAATCAGGAGCAAAAGTGTCAACCCGTTTCTGGAAAAAAAAGATATTTTCCACTCCGTGCATGAGCTGATCTCTCCCTCAAATTCTCGAGCTTTCTAATCCGCTACAAACGGCAGAAGTAGCATATTCTCCAATGAAAGATCCAGAATAACACCCTTGCCACTGCAACTCTCCACAGCAAAGCCCCCCATCCTAGGGCCGGATCAGGTGAGCCCCAGAAAATGTTGTCCCTCCGTCGCTAATCGCTGGCTTCGGGAGATCGGTAACCACTTTCAAAATATCCTTCAAAACGAGTAACGGCTCCTGCGTTGAGTCAATCTGGTGGATCAACGCCTCAGGATAGCATTCCAACACCGCTCGTGTTTCACGACGGTAGGTTTCCAGACGATTTCGGATCGTTTCAATGTTGGCATCATCCAATCGATTTTCTTTGAAAGCCCTTCGTTGTAAGCGAATCACCAACTTATCCATCACCGGGCAGAACAAATTTAAAATCGCCTTTACGTCGAGTAATTCCCGCATGATTTCAGCCTGTCGCGGATTTCGCGGAATGCCATCCAACAGCAATGTGTCTGCCTCGGGATTAAATCGCCCAGTGGCAATCATTCCTTCCACCGATCGAGTCCAAAGCTCGATGGTTGGTTCATCGGGCACCAGTCTCCCGTTAGAGGCATAGGCCATAAACACCCGACCTAGTTGAGTATCAACACGCAAATTCCGGAAAGCGTCGCCGCACGAGAAATGAATAAAATTAGGAATCTGCCCTAATATTTTCCCTTGAGTTCCCTTGCCAGCTCCTGGCGCCCCGAAAAGCAAAATGGCCCTATATTTCATCTTAATGAGTATGAAACTTACCCCTAACTCAACCCATCTTATTGCGTAATTTAACCTCAATCATCTGAGCAAATTCCACTGCGATCTCAGCCGATTCTGGTGTTTTAAAATGAACCTCTGTGCTGCTGATTCGACTCACTCTGCTTCCTAAAACCTGCCCTTTCGCTAAGGTAACTTCGATAAGTAAATCCTTGTCCGCTTCAGTGGCAATCACTCGGAAAAAGGAGGGGAACTGTGTCTCGAAGAACCGCCGATTAAAGGTCGTCTCGCCTCGTCGGAAAATCTTCGGGCCCTCCGATTCTCCGCCGCCTCCTGAAGCTTGCCGAGCCAGTGAAGTTGCCCCACCGCTCGACGCACCAGACCCCACAGGGATCGACGGTACATTTAACTGTTGAGCTGAGGCTGCCTCCTCTGTCGCATTGGCTTCTTCTCGGAGTTCTCGTCGTGGTAAAATCAGGAAAATGAGTGGTCCGAAGATGGGTAAAACGGCTGCAAATCCACAAACCAATGGAACCGACCGCCACTTGAACCGTGCGATCTCATATCCGGCGTAAAGGTTTGAAAGAAAAAGCGCCCCAAGAAATAGTAACCCACTGGGAGTGGTCAAAGCGGCAATCAAACCACGGTCCGGTAAACCTACTGCCAACCGCTCTGCTCGAACCGGTTGACGCACCTCGATCTTGCGCGCCTCGATTCGCACTACTTCCTCAAGAGGCGGCTCAATCATCGGCTCTACAAACCGGCGAGCCCGCTTATCCTCCACTAACTGTTTCAAGGTCGGATCATCCAATTTAGCCCAATCGATCCGCGGAGAAAAGCCGCCGATCTGAAGGCGAACCAACAGTCCCTCGGGATCTGCTGCGGCAATTTCACCTGAGTAAACATCACCGTTGATAGTTCGGAACTCAGCTGCCAAAGAGGTCAGAACACAAACGCACGCAACGAGTGCGACTTGATTGAGGCGCATAATTCCGAGAGGGTGACAAACGTGGGGGGACGATAAAGCCCTATTTTCAAAGAGAGCGCAGTTCTTCTGTTCTCGTCTGGCCCGTTTATAGATGCGACAACCCCAGTCCCTTGCCTTTTAAAGCTGTGAAAAAAGCCACTAAAACAGAAATTCCTCGAAAAACCGTCTATCGGTTATCAGTCTATCTTCGATGCCTTCACAAATTAAAATTGAACAAACTCCAGACGGTTAGTAGCGAAGCGCTCGCTCGCGCCGCTGGTGTTAAACCGACTCAATTGCGAAAGGATCTGACCTATCTAGGGCAGTTTGGTATCCGTGGTCTGGGCTACGATGTGGAACAATTATCCCAAATGATCACAGTGCATCTGGGTACCAACCGACTTCAACCGGTGATCCTTGTCGGAGCAGGAAACCTCGGAAATGCACTTCTTCAGTACCATGGATTCGAGCCCGAAGGTTTTGAAATAATCGCTGCTTTCGACCAAGATCCTCAGCGACAGCGGGATAAAATCCTCCGCATTCCCCTACACCCAATGTCCAAGCTCCCACAAATTATTCAGGAATTTAGGGTGCGAATGGCGATTCTCGCCGTCCCTGCCGCTGCGGCTCAAGAGGTGGCTAATGCCCTTATCGATGCCGGTATCCTCGGCATTCTTAACTTCGCACCCATTGTCCCCGCTGTCCCAGAACACGTCGCACTGAACAACGTTAACCTCGCTATCGAGCTCGAAAACCTCAGCTACTTCCTTAAAGAATAGCCGCGCGTTTGTTCGCTTGCTTGTTTGTACAGCTCTCATGACTGCTCCGCTATCTACCCTAACTCCGGCCCTTTCGCCCCCCCCTGTCCTGCCCGATATCCGGGATCAATCACGGGAAACTCTTGCCGCCGCCTTCAACGGTTGGAATGTGCCCGCTTACCGTCTCACTCAACTTCTTCAATGGCTCTACGAACGCCGCGCCCCTTCTTGGGATGCGATGACCAACCTCCCCAAGAGTCTCAGGGATCAACTCGCCCAGACATGGTCTCTCGGATCCTTCACCTTGGTTCTCAAGCAGGGAACTAAAGAGGCGACTCAAAAATTCCTCTGGCGACTCAGTGACGGATCCCTGATCGAGAGCGTCCTGATTCCAGCCAACCCAGCGCTTTACGGGGAAACAGCCGACCGTCATACTCTCTGCGTTTCTACTCAAGTGGGCTGCGCTTACGGTTGCCGCTTTTGCGCCAGTGGTCTCGACGGTTGGAAACGCAACCTCCAGCCTTGGGAAATTGCCGGCCAAATTTTGGAAATTGAACGGTGGCATTCCTCTCTACCTAAGGGAGAACAGTCTCCCCTTACCGGTGATCGTTTGATCAATAATCTGGTGATTATGGGTATGGGTGAGCCTTTGGCCAACTATGACAACTTGATGATCGCTCTGCGCATTCTTAACGCCCCTTGGGGGGGTAATATTGGAGCCCGTAAAATCACCATCTCCACAAGTGGACTCGTCCCAAAAATTCGCCAACTAGCCGAAGAACCAGAACAGTTTCGTCTCGCGATTTCGCTCCACGGTGCCACGGATGCCGTTCGCAATCAGATTATGCCGGTTAATCGCAAATACCCAGTCGCGGAGCTGTCTGCCGCTTGCCACTACTACGTCTCTCGAAAGGGTAAAATGATCACCCTCGAATACATCCTTATTCAGGGTGTCAATGACGCCTTACCTGAAGCTAAAATCCTCGCTGACCTCGCTTGGAAACTTCACGCCAAAGTGAACCTAATCCCCTACAACACGGTCGAAGGACTCACTTGGAAACGGCCCGACGAAAAACGTTGTATCACCTTCGCTAAAGCGGTGCGTCGCGACGGAACAAGTGTCACTCTCCGTATGGAAAAAGGACACGACATCGATGCCGCCTGCGGCCAGTTGCGGCTAAAAACAGAAAAAGAATTAACCGCAACTGCCGTGAGTGACCTTAGCCAACCCATCGAACTAGCCCCTGCCTAAAGCGCGCTCATTAGCGGAAACAGTCACCGGTGTCACAGGCTAGATCCGTCCCTGTTTTACTTGGATAAACGCGCCACAATAGTTCGGGTGATGCTCTCCACAATAGGATCTGTCCCCCGCAATCCATGGGCCCAATCTGTGGTGCCGCAGGTCACGACGGTGCCACCTCGGGTGTAGGTGCCCAAGACAGCGTTTCCCTTACGTCCATTCTCCCAACGATCATACCATTGGCAATCATCGGGATGCCATTGCGCTGGGGCTGTTCCAAGGACAGTGAAAGTCGGCGGAGTCCCATCGCGACCGGTGGGTGATGGCACCCCGTCTTTCCAATCCAACTCACAACCGTCGCATTCATAACCCACAATCGTTTCCTGAGCACCAAAGCTATCACCCCGTTTTAAGCCCGTACCCGCAAAAAGCCAATGATCGGGCTGATGCACTGTAAAAGCACCGCTCGCGTCCATCAGTTGACCATGGCTTTTATGATAACCACCCCAAAGAAAGCCAACCCCAGTCAATCGGTTCTCTGGGTTTCCCACCAAGTGATGACTCCATGCCGAAGAGAGTGTGTCGTACCCTTTTCTTTCGGAGTAAACGGGGTCGGAATGATAGTTCTGTTTCCAACAGGTTAACGCGCGCCCTCCCTCCTCGCTCCGAACCTGCCAACAACAGGTGTTACCACTGAAAAAGGCTACATTACCGCCGTCGCCAATAAATCCTTCCAAAGTTTTTCGCATCGGTGCCGACCAATACTCATCGTGCCCCACACTCAAGATCAGTCGATAGGCTTTTAAAAGTTCCGGATGGGATTCGAGATCTCCATTCGAGGCGTACTCAATGCTAATTCCAGAACGTTCTGCCCATTCAACAAAGGGTTGTTCCCAGATAGAAAACTGGCTCGATGGAGGTCGTTCAAACGAAACTCGGTGCCCCTGATTTCCACCACGTCCGTTGAAACCGTACAAACTAAACCCTCCCCAGTTATTGTAGGCATTGTAAGTGTGGGTGGATAGCTGAAGCAAAATCTTCGATGTGGCTCCAGACACATCAGCTTTCAGAATAAAAAAACAAGTCCCTTCCGCCGTCCGACTGCCTCGACGCGTAAAAACTCCTCCCCCGTCGCGAACTTTAAACTGCACCTGATAGTAACCACTACGCCAAGTTTTGGGGAGGGAGATCGAGGTAGAAATCGGCCATTTACACCCCTGAGATGAGGCATCTATCGGGACACCTTGCTGACGTCCTGGAATATTTTTAGCGGACCAAACCGTCTCAGGCTTAACCCCGAGCCGAACAATCTCTACGGCAACCGTCGTCGCACTTGTGGAAAAATGCAGTGAAAGTTCTTCCCCTGGCGAATAACTAACCCGACCGGTATACCCCTCTACAAATAACGCCATGGTCTCCTCGGCTCCTAACAGACTCCAAGGGCGAGCAACCCCTAAAAAGCCCAACATCTGAAGACCTTTTCTCAAACTGATACGTGGGAATCTCATCCCTTAACCTGAGGGGATATTTCCCAAAGGATCAAGAGGGATTTGCACATCAAACAGGCGATTCCATTAAAAAATATGACTCGATGACAGGTCTCCGGATCAAATTGTGTTCATTCAATGTCCGCGAGACGTCATACTCACCTCCAGTTATTTCTAACTCATGCTCTCGATTCGCGAACTGAAAATGTCGGTGGCCGGTCGCACGCTGTTTGAAAACGCGTCGATGCAGGTCAATTACGGAGACCGTGTCGCCCTTGTCGGGCCCAATGGTGCCGGCAAATCCACGCTGTTTTCCCTCATCCTCAAACGCAATGTCCCAGATGAAGGTGCCATTGAGCGCGACGTCTGGACCATGGTCGGCTATTTGCCTCAAGAAGGCGAGGTGGTTGGCGAGGAAACGGTTCTTGAAGTTGCCACAGGTCGAGCGGGTGAAGTGCCCGCACTGGAGAAACGCTTGCTAGATTTAGAGGCGGCCGGTGCGGTAGATAGCGCAGACTATATGGAGGCTCACGCCAAGCACTCCGCCCTCAATGACCCTCAAGTAGAGGCGAAGGCCAAGAAAATGCTCAAGGGTCTAGGGTATAAAGATACCGATTTTTGGAGAAAAGCGCGGGAAATGAGCGGCGGTTGGGTGATGCGCGCTCACTTGGCCCGTTTGCTGGTGATGGAACCCGACCTGCTACTCCTCGACGAACCAACTAATCATCTCGACCTCCTGTCCCTGCTCTGGCTGCAAAATTATCTTAAAAATTATTCCGGCGCTTTACTTCTAATTTCCCACGACCGCCAGTTCATGGATGAAATCATTACTCAGATCCATGATATCGCGGACAAAAAACTAATCAGTTACACGGGCAATTATTCTTCTTTTCTTAAACAGCGCGAGGAACGTTACGAACAACAATCCGCCGCCTACAAAAACCAACAGAAGGAGATTCAAGCCCTCCAAGAATTCGCCGACCGTTTCCGCTCGGTAGCCTCCAAGGCGTCCCAAGCTATGTCCAAGCTCAAACAGATCGAGCGCTTGGAACTAATCGAGAAACCGACCCCGACAAAGAAACCCTTTCGTTTCCAGATCCCCACCCCACCCCGTGGTGGGCAACGCGCACTCACCGTCGAAGACCTTCACATGGCCTACGGTTCCAACGTGGTTTATGCCGGCCTCGATCTTATGGTGGAACGAGGCGAACGTACCGTTTTGGTCGGCCCTAATGGATCGGGTAAATCCACTCTATTCAAAATTATTGCCGGCGTTGTTCCCTTCCAACAGGGCGAACTCAAACTCGGTCATAATGCCAAACTGGGCTATTTCAGCCAACATCGTGCCGGTACTCTCGACCCCAATAAATCGGTTCTCGACGAACTTCTCACCAGCGCACCCGCTCTTCGCGAGGACGAAGCACGGGCAATTCTTGGCTCCTTTATGTTTCGTAAGGAGGAAATCTATAAGCTGACTCGAGTCCTCAGCGGTGGCGAAAAAAGCCGATTAAACTTGGTCAAGTTTCTAGTGGATCCACCCAACCTGCTGCTCATGGATGAGCCAACAACTCACTTGGACATCACCACGGTAGAATCACTCACCTTGGCCCTGGAACGTTACGAGGGGACTCTTCTGTTTATTTCACACGATGTTCACTTTATCCGCCAACTCGCCACCAAAGTGCTGCACGTAACCGCTGGCCGAGTAAATCCCTATGCGGGTGGTTATGACTACTTCTTAGAAAAAACGGGCGCCGGCGACGATGCGCGAGCGGCCTTAACCGCTGCCTAACCCGATATCGCTAATGAGGTATCTCAGGCCCTGCAGTCAACACCTCGGGACGCTGCTGATTGATAAAGACCGATAAACGCCTCGGCATTAACAGGGCGCGGATTAAATCCTCCAGTCCACTGCCCTGCGGCCTCCAGTGCCAACTCCGAAATTGCGCCAATATCGACCCCCGCTTCCTCCAGCGTTTGGGGAATACCCGCTGCCAACTGTAACCGAGCAAGGACTCGCAGGAGATCCGAAATAATTCTCTCAGGATCTCCATTCGCCTCCGCTAAACCTGCTGAAACTGCCAGATCCACATACAGCCCTCGGACCACTGGGTCGACGGCATTGTAGCAAATCACGGAGGGCAACATTAGACCGACTGCGGCTCCGTGCAGGACTCCATAACCAGCCGTCAATGGATTCGCAGCTGCATGCGCTGCGCCCAGCATGGAATTCTCAATAGCCATTCCTGCAAAAGCCGCACCCAAAAGCATTGTGCCACGGGCATCAAGATTTTCTGGCTCCAAAAGGACTCTTTCCAAACCATTCACACAGAGTCGAAAGGCTTCCCGAGAATAGATCGCCGACAAAGGTGTCCGCCGAGTCGTCACTGCCGATTCAATCGAATGAACTAAAGCGTCGACACCCGTCAGCGCGGTCACCCGACGCGGCTGCGACACGGTAAGTACGGGATCCAAAATCGCAATTTTTGCTGCCGCTTTTGAATCGAGGCAGGCCATCTTGAGATGAGTTGTCTCATCGGCAATTAAAGTTGCACTTTGACACTCACTCCCTGTTCCAGCGGTTGTCGGTACCGCTATCAAGGGCAACATCGGTCGAGTCGCTTTGCCCACGCCTTGATAGTCGCGCATCTCACCCCCATTGGTCAGCAAAAAGTTAACTCCCTTCGCTGTATCCATTGAACTCCCGCCACCTAACCCAATCAATAAATCAGCCGAAAAGGCTCGGGCGACTTCCAAACATCGATTCACATCCAAGGTAGTGGGATTCCCACGGACACCCGCATACACGGCCACTTCAAGTCCGCAGGCTCGAAGAAGATTTACGGTCCGATCCACATGGCCTGTTGCCTCAATACCGCTATCCGTAACCACTAGGACGCGGCGCCCACCTAGCTCGGCAGCAAGGTGTCCAATACGGCCCAATGTTCCAGGCCCAAAAATCAGCCGCGTACGGGGAGAGCTATCGAAAGGAGCCGGTGTCATTCAGTAAACGGAGAATCACCTACCCGTAGAGATGTTCAAGCCAGAGAACTCAAAGAAGATTTTAGAACCCAAAATTCTTCCCTTATGCTTTTTAGGTCTTGAAGAACTCATCGTCTCTCTTCTTTCTCTGCGCCCGTCTGATTCTTCCAATGGTAATGACCACCGGTTGCATCCATCGCCACGAGGTTGTCGCACACCGGGATCTGCGGGTTTCTATTGCTTTTGAAATCGATACCGCAGCTCGCCTATTCTACGAAAAACTGGAAAGTAACCGCTCTTTTTCCACTGTCCCAGAGACACGAACCGCAATCACTCTCCCTTTAATCTTCGGGCATGAACTCCGCTCTGTTTGAGGATCACATGCTGATTTTAAGCTCGCCGTTCAAACCTGTGACACCAATCAAGACGGCAAAATCACCGAACAAGAGGCGCGAATTTTTTGCAATCTGAAAAAGTAGAGGGTATCAAATGGGAAGTGGTCATTGATCCTAAGCGGTCCCACCTTCTATAAACGGCCGTATGTTGATCGCCACCCTCATCGCCGCAGGACTTCCGACCAATGGCATCTTGACGCCTCAGACCGTCGCTGGTCCCACCGCGGCCAGCGGTTACGGCCTTCTTTTTTGGCTCCTCGTCGTCTTCGCCGGAATAACTGTCACTGTCATTATCGAACGTCTTCTCTACTATCACCGCGTCCAAATTGACTCCGCCCAGTTTTTGGTTGGTGTGCGCAACGTCCTCAAACGAGACAATGTCATCGAAGCCCTTTCGATCTGCGACGCCACACCCGGCCCTGTCTCCCGTTTGATGAAAGCAGTCATTCTCAATCGCGATGCGGGTCGAGATCGGGTCGAAGAGTCTATTAAGGAAGTCGGACTAACTGAAATACCCCGCCTCGAAGCCCGCTTGGCTCTCTTGGCCACCAGTGCTCAGATCGCTCCGCTGATCGGCTTACTCGGCACTCTCGCCGGTATTGGCGGAACCTTTCGTCAACTTCAATCGGGTTCAGGCTTTGCCGCACCGACCGAACTCTTTGCCGGAATCTGGCAATCACTTTACTCAGCAGCCCTCGGCATCGCCATCGCTGTCGTTTGTTACGCGGCTTATAACTATCTGGTTAACCGAGTCAAAGCTGTCGTTCTCGATATGGAAAAAGCCTCAGCAGAAGCAATGAAAATGGTCTCTTCATCGCCGGAATTGCCGCCCTCTCGGCCTTAATTCTCCTCTCTTTCCCCTATGAAGCACTCCCCCTCTCCAACCTTTAAAAGAACCCTGTTTCCTCTGATTGGACATACCGATATCGCTCCTTACCTCTGCGTCCTTTTTCTGCTGCTCTTCTTTATGGTGTTTGGGAATTTACTCATTCTTCCTGCTGGAAGCCGAATCGAACTGCCTACCTCTGACTTGCGATCTCTCACTTGGGACGGAGCTTCGTTTTTAGTCGTAGCCGTTGATGCCGCCGAACAATGCTATTTTGAAAATCAGGTCCAACCTGATCTAGCCACTCTTCAGACTCGTCTTGCAACCCGCACCGCCTCGCCCAAGGGCCCTCGCCGACTGTATCTCGAAGCGGACCGTCGAGTTCGCTATGAACGCCTCTCAGAACTAAGTCGGATCGCCCGGGATGCCGGCCTGACAGAAATCATTCTCGGCGGAAATCCTACCCGACGAACCCCGTGAAAGTCGATGAAACTCCATGGTCAACCCAGCGCTGGGCATTCATTGTCAGCATATCGGTGGTTCTCCACGTCGCTCTCGCTGGATTATTTCTCCAGCCTCCCAAGGGACCTTCACTCAAAACTGGCTCACGCACTCTGATCGCCCGATGGGCTGCGTCAGATCCCGATCTCTTGTCGAACATAGGCGCTAGCCCAACACGATACGCACTCCCCGATGCTATCGGGAATTTAACCGATACCGACTCAGGCTTGCCTCCTGTCAACTACACGCTACCTCAACCCAAAATCGATTGGGTTTTTCTTCCGCCCAACTCAGATGGTTCCCATCTCGGTATGGCACCGCGAACCACACCACCGCGGGCCGTAAACCAAATATCTATTCCAAACCCTACCTCACCGAAAAAAACAAATCGGATGACCTCTACCCAAGGACAAATGGATCTATTCAGCCCCGCACAACTCGGAGCATTACAACGTCCTATCGCCATTCCCGAATGGCCTGAACCCAGTTCACCGCAACCTGTGAAAATGGAATTTGCGGTTAATCCTGCAGGAGAAGTAATCACTGCCCGCGTCGTTCTCTCCTCGGGTTCTTCAAGCACCGATGCTGCCTCTCTAGCCGCGCTCCTCGAGGCTCGGTTTCTTCCACAAAAAAAACCCGCTTCTATCGATATCCTGTCTTCGACCCAACTCGTCTGGGCTCTCGTTACTTTTCAACCCGTACCCAAAGCCTCTCGGTAGTCTACCGCCCCTTGACCCATGGAACCTCTCGCCCTGATTACTCTCTGGATGGCCGGTGCTCTCGCGACTTTAGCCGCATTGTCGATCCAAGGTGAATTACGTCGCCGCAGAATCGGGGCCGATGTTTCGCAAGATAGCGTCTTCCGTTGCAACCGCTGCGCCGCGGTCTACACCGATGATGCCACGGTAGAACGGTCTCGTTGCCCCCAATGCGGCCGCACCAATGAAACGGTTCGTTTCTAATCTACCCGCATCTTCTCGGAGCTAAAGGATTTCCAAAAAATTAATCCTTATCCTCATTGGCCGTCCCCGTCTTGACCTCGATCACGTCGTGCGGTGACGCCTCGCGTTGACCCGCCGGACTCACCCGAATATACCGAGCGCGGGATCTCAATTCAGGCAAATTAGCCGCCCCCAAATAACCCATTCCCGATTGGATTCCGCCCATCATCTGCGCCAAGACTGCATCCACCGACTCGGCGACTTCCTTTAGAGCCTCAATCCCCTCGGCGGCAGCCTTACGGTTAGAATCGGAAGCATGACCATACCGCGCCGCTGAGCCTGCTTTCATCGCAGCGTGGCTTCCCATACCTCGATATTGTTTATACACCTTACCATTGATTTCAACGAGCTGTCCGGGGGCCTCTGGACAGCCCGCAAACAGACCGCCGCAAATCACACCCTGCGCCAAAGTGAGAGCCTTCACGATATCCCCAGACTTGGTGATTCCCCCATCTGCTAGAAGAGTAACTCCTCGATTCGCTGCCGCCCTAGCCGTGATATGCAGGGCAGTTAATTGAGGTACGCCCACTCCAGCCACAATACGAGTCGTGCAAATCGAACCCGGCCCCTGCCCTACCTTCACCACATTTGCACCCGCATCCGCCAGAAAATCCACGCCATCTCCGCTGGTTACGTTGCCAGCAATAATCGGTAATTTCGGAAAGGCCTGACGTATTAACCGCACAACCTCACCCACGCCTTTGCTGTGCCCGTGTGCTGTCGAAACCGCAACACAATCCAAACCACGGTCAATCATCGCTCCAACATGCCCCAGCAAACGCTCACTATCGATCGCCCCATCTGCACGGCGTGTGGTCGATATCGCCGCACCGCATAACAATCGAAATTGAGAATCTCGCGCCGGCTTGAGGGTTGCCCCAGCCTCTTGTGTGATTCGCTCAATATCGCTCAGGGTAAACAACCCCTTTAACCGATCTTCCCCATCCACCACGAGTAACTTGTGAATTCCTAAATTCTCGGTAAAAAATCGGTCCGCACTGGCGATCGGATCTGCCCCCAATTCACTCTCCAAAATCGTCTTCACCTGCGATCTCGGTGTCAGGGCATCTGCAACTAATCGAAGCGCATACCTCGGCTTAACCACATGCCCAGATAACAACCCCAGTAAACGTCCCTGCAGATCCACGACTGGAAAAGTACTGAAGGTAAACCGCCGCTTGGCAATCAACTCGAGGACATCACCAATGTACATTTCCGGACTCACCTGAATGGGATCTTGGATCAACCCATGAACATGATTTTTCACCCGCGAAACCTCAGATAACTGCTCCTTATCTGGCATGTTATAGTGGATCAATCCCAACCCGCCATTCAAGGCCATTGCAATGGCCATACGGGCTTCGGTCACTGTATCCATATCGGCCGAAACCAAAGGGATATTCAAATGCAACCCCTCCGCTAATTGGGTCTCTATCTGGGCTTCGTGGGGAAGAATTTCGCTGTAACAGGTCGCGAGGGTAACATCGTCATATGTCAACGCCGTGGATCGGTGCAGACGAAAAAAAGAATCAGCCGGGTGGTAAAACTCGGCATCCAAGGTCTCAGGTGTCAATCTCGCTGCCATGAGAAACGGTGTCGAAGGACGGAACCCGAGGCAAGCGCGAAGACCGAATGCGCAAAGGCCGCATGGAGGCTATTTAATGCCAGAACGATAACCTCTCTCTCCTCCCCAGAAACCCTCACTCGACGATCTTGGGAACCACAAAAAGTCCGCCCGAACGCGAAGGCGCATTCTGCAAGGCTTCTTCATTGGATAAGGACTCAGTAACTCTGTCTTCCCGCACCACATTCACCAAGGGAAAGGCATGAGCGGTCGGTTCAACTCCGCTCACGTCCACTTCCTTAAGCTTTTCGATATAGCCCAGAATAGGGCCTAATTGCTCTCCAAGTCGCAATTCCTCGTCAGGCGTTAACGCCACTCGAGCTAACCGAGAAATATAACGAATATTAAAGTCAGACATGGCTAAAATCCTTAATCTTCACCAAATCGATTCTCTACCAACGCACACAACTCAGTGAGCGCCGCTTCTGCGTCGATGCCTTGGCAGTGAAGTCGCATCCGGCTGCTGGGACCCGCGGCCAACATCAGCAAGCCCATAATGCTCTTGCCATTGACCTTTTCCCCATCTTTTTCAATAAAGACATCACACTGAAAGCGCCCAGCGAGTTTGACAAACATCGCTGCGGGTCGGGCATGAACACCCTGCTTGTTCAGAATGGTTACCTCACGGGAAACGCCCGCTTCAGAACTAGAAACCGTAGGGACACTCATCAAGGGAAAATCTGACGTTAAAGGGGTCTATTGCCAACGTGTAAAAATCAACCGCGCTGCAAGAAGGGTTTGTTATTATCGCCCCAGAGGGTTCACTGCCCGTCTGGAAGCGTCTTCAGCTTGGCCTCATAAGACCGTGCTTCCCAGTTGTTCCAAGGGTTAATCCGCAAGGACAGTACAACGGCCTCCCGAGCTCCAGCGTAGTCTTTACGGGACAATCGATTCCAGGCTAGGGCATTGGCGATCTCAATATCATTGGGGCCCAGAACCGCCGCCTTCTCTATTTCAACCTTGGCTCGGTCCATCGCACCCAGCCATTGGTGACACAATGCCAATCGCATATGTGCCCGCGCATTGTAAGGATTCAGTCGACTGGTTTTCTCCAACCACTCGATCGCTTCAGTTGCCTGAATCTCCCAACCCATTGCCCCCAACCAACTCACCCGTCGCTTTTCTTCTCCATACCACATGGTGGTGAGCGGATTACCCGGATTCGCGGTATCGGCAGCTCTTAATTCATCAAAGAAAGCCTCATCTGAAGCCAACATCGCTGTCGCCCGCACTAAATGCCGACTCTCCCGCGCTCTGGCAATGGCCACCGGCAGCATCCAGTACCCTGCGCCCAACACCAAAGCGGTAGCCACAAGCCGAGTAAAAAGATTCGACGTCAACCAATACCGCTCCGTCGCGAAACGAAGGTTGGAAACCAACATTCCCAGCAAGAGTGCCACCAAAACGGCATTCGCGGGAATATGCAGATTGAATTCAAACAGGCAATGCACTGAAAAGCCGGTCACCGCCGTCACCGCTCCGGCAAAAAATGCGGTCCGATTACTGGCTTTAACCGCCAAATCTGAAGCCCCACGTTCGACGTGTTTGGAGGTTCGCCACAGTCCATAAATAAAGAGGATTCCACCTAACCCAACCAACATCCCTCCCACCGCTCCATATTCGACGAGCACTTCCAAGAATTCGTTGTGAACATGCTGTGGATTTAGCGGATTCTCCGCCGTTCGATAGGCAGGAAATCGGCTGTCAAATTGGCCCGGTCCCACTCCCAGTAACCAATTGTCTTCCCACATCCGCCAAACCGGTCGCCATAGCCATAAACGCGATAGCCCACTATCAAACTTCGCTGGAGCAGTCACATCATCCAGACGCGCACGGGCCTTGCTAGAATAGCTGATAAATAAGGTCACTGCAGCGACCAAAAGAATAGCAAAAATTGCCACTGGAATCCGAAACTGAGGACGCCGAATAAGCCAGATAGAGAACACTCCCAATGACACCAATGTGCCAATCCATCCACCTCGAGACATCGTAAAGGCAATCGCTGCTAACATCACCAATGCCGCGTAACCATGGAGAATCTTTACGATCGTGCTGCCTCGGGACAGAAATCCATTCGCCAACGCCAAGGGCATTGCCACTAGCAGAAACCCCGCCAAATGATTGGGGTTCACAAACGTCCCACCATATCTCTTTAAATACATCACCGGCCGCTCCAAGCCGAGCACACTATTGGATTGCCGAAGACATTGCACCAAGGCGTAAACAGAGACCAATGTCCCAATCAATACGATCCCGTGCACAAACCAAGAACCTGTCTCCTGCCGATGCAAGGTATGCAACGCCGTGACAAAGGCTAGGACACAGGTACAGATCAAGAATAACTCCATCCGAGCCATGTACTGCACCTCCGCCGTGGAACAGCGCCAGAAGGCGTATCCCAAGAATATCGGAACTATCCAAGTAACCGGCGGAAGCAAAAAGCGGCTAGAATCATCTACCCACAAGCGAACTACCCACAGAGCAGACGCAATCCCCAGAGAGCCAACAGCGAAGGAGAATTCCTTGTCCTCAACCCCGCCAAACCAAAGCACGGACCAAGCAACCGCCCCGAGAAGAAGAACCGCAATAGCTCGTTCAAGTAACGTGTCAAAATCAGACTTAGATCGCATTTGATGGGGAAAGCTTAGGCCATTCTAATGAGTGCATGGAAGAAGTTCCACTGACAACCTTTGATTCCTACCGCTATTTGAAGACGTTTTTCTGCTCTCAAAGTTTGTCTTCCTGCCTCAACCAACGCCAGACCCGTAGAACTTCTGTCACACTCCACGCTTGCGCATCACACCCTCGTGGCGTGTGCGGCGCGTCTCCATCTAGAATCTCTGGGAGTTGCCCTAAACACCCCGAAGACATGAGCCGATCGACTCCACCGAGATAGGCTCTCGCTGCTTTGACTGCCCCAGGCGCATGGGCGTGGGCTTTCACCAATGCCTCGCAAAAAGAGGGAAAAGTCCAAACCCAACCTGTTCCATTATGGTACGCCGGCTTTCGTCGCGTGTCCTCGTCCCCAGCATAACCACCCCAATACGGATGACTCGGATCGTTCAACAATTGACCCTGACGCCAAATGGGTTGTGGAGGGTTGACCGGGAGGGGGGCCAAGGATCTCAAGGCCCCAGGTATCAACAAATGACGGGCACACGCGGCCACCAGACGCCGCGCCTTTTCACCTGTCACCAAATCCAACGATACCGCCAGCAAAGCATTACTGCGCAAAGCGTCATCCGCCACTGCGCCTGATGCCGGTTTCCCTTTCTCCGCATGCAGGCAATCGGAAAACCAACCGCGATCCTCAATCCAAAATAGATCCAAAAATGACTTCTCAGTTCGGCGTGCTAATTCCCCCCAAGACTCTCCACTTTCCTGCCCTCCAGCTTCGCCCAAACGATCTAATTGCCTCAATAGCCGAATCCAAAGAACCTGAATCTCCACCGGGTACCCTTGCCTTGGCGTTCCCGCTGGATGGTTTGTATCCATCCAAGTAAAATGAGACGGACTCCACACTAGCCCACTGGCTTGATCGACCTCGATACCATTCTCAGGACCTTTTAGATAACCGCAGGCAATCAATCTCAAAACCTCGCGCAAGGTCCTTCCTCTCCTATCTCCCGTCGACAAACCGTAAACAGCATCGGCTCCGGCCGGGTCTGCTGCCACCAATTCTTCAACAACAATTCCATACCAGAGTGGCGCGTCGCTGGTCTCTCGATTGGTCGCATTCTCGCCATGAATCGAATTCGGTAATGACCCCTGCTCCTCAAATCGACCAAAGGTCACCAATAACCCTCGTACTTCTTCAAACATCCGCGCCGCAATCAACCCTCGCGCTGCAATCAAGGAGTCACGCCCCCAATCCAAAAACCACGGATACCCAGCGATCACTGTCTTTGAGTCCTCCCTTCGCACCACAAACGCCCGCGCCGCTAGGCTGAGTGCGCGTGTAAAGGGGTCAGAATCAAAGTCACTTAACCGCTCCAGTCGCGCTCGCTCAGAGATAAATCCATCGATCCGCTCTTTCCCTAGCGGCTCTCTCTCTGCCGACACAATCACTGAAGCTCTTTCTCCTAACCCAATTGGAATATCAAACCAACCCGGGCTGAACGCATCGCCCGCACCTACCATACCTCGGGTGGCTTCCACCGGATGCGGGATATCTCGCGACCACTCTGCTTCCGGATGGTATTCGCCCTTAGTTACATAAACGCTCAAGCGCCGATCTTCCCCAGGTGTAAACTCAAAGCCGTTCAAATAAATGGCCTGATCTTTCAACTCACCGCCCACCGTCAGAGGCGTCAAATGAGCGCCAAAGTGTACCTCGATACCGCCATTAAACTGCGTTTGACTGTGAAAATTGCGGTCCTCAATATCAACCCTAACCACTAATTGAACGGAACAATTTTCTGGGAGTGGCGTGCCATAGAGAGCCTCTTTATCGTCGATCACCGCCCGACTGAAGCGAAGGATTAACGAATTTTTCCCATCCAAAAGATCCGCCACAAGTTCAATCGCCACACTGCGTCCATCGCCAGCGTTGGCAATAAAACGCCACTGCGCTGGGGGGCCTGCCTCGAATTTCACCAGATTGACCGCATCCAAAGGTGAAATAAATCCGTCTGCGTTGATCCATGCCCGCATCCGCTTGGCAAAAACATGACGATCCACCGGAAGTGTTGCATGAAGATTTGCCGCCAACAAACAATCGTACTTCGACTGGATTCGGCCTAAATCCACACCAAGTCGAGCCATTCCACCGCGTCCGTTGGTTAGTAAAACTAAGGCAGTAGTCGATTCCACGGACTCGGTTGGTTTCCTCAAATCCGGTCCCGCTTTCAAAAATCGAAACGTCGCCGTCACTGTCTTCTCCTCCACTCCATACCGCTCCAGCAGAAGCACAGCGTCCCCAGTCATATCGCTCGGAGCAAACGCCGCGAGATGTCCCACAGTGGTCGAGAGGGAGACAGCGTGCCGCGCCGGTTGAACTCCACCCAGGGTCAAGGTCGCACGAAAGGGAACGGTATCGATCACCAAGACCCAATGGTCAGGCGGCACTGATGTTATCCGAGTGCAGTCGGAAGACCTCCAACTAATAACCGGCCGATACGATTCTTCGGTTGTTCCTTTTGTCGTCAAAGAAGCTGCCAAAAAGGCTTCTGGATCTTCGTCAATCCACTCGGCGAGCGCCTGCCAAGAAATTGAGGGCCCTACCCCCGCTGACACTTTTCCCCAACAAACATAACCCCAATCAGCCCTCAATCTCGACTCCAGTAATTCTTTTCCTGATATCCCAATTATCTCCTGGGTTGGGGCTAAACAAAGAACGCATCCGGGTTCCACGGTAAAGAGTCTCTCGCCCCCCCAATTCAATGACCCACACGACGGCATCAGTGGCGAACCCGGCTTGAGAAGGTCTTGGACGACTCCACCCCAACCTAACCAAACGCTTGCCGGTAAAGAAATCGAGTTGGATTTCAGAAAATCCATATTTACCAACACCAAGCACCGATTCAGGCCATCTTCAGACTCGCGGTACAAGGCGTAGATCGGCGAACCAATCGGACTCACCCGTTCCAAGCGAGCGCTTCCATGAAAACAGGGATTCTCAAGCAATAACCGGTTCAAAACGGTAAGTTCCGATACCAGATTACCGATCGATCCCCAAGCCAGACCGCGACTACTATGCACGTTAATTTGTTCCGTTGCGCACCATTCCACGCCGCAAGTGAAACCAAAGCCACCCCCAATACTGGTCAATGCAGCCAAACGATTGCGAAAGAGCGACCAACGCCGACCTTCTGCAGTAACTGGTTGGCCGGGAATTCCGCCTTCTGACGCCAAGCGAACATTGTCGTGGGTTTCGCTATAATGAATCAAAGTGCCTACGGTGCGACTGGCGCGAAAGTGATGATCCAAGTACCCCCCGATTGCCGCACCACCGTGATTCTGGAAAAGTTCACTGTAAGCCCATTGCATTCCGCCCTCCGCAAGACAGGCATCGGTGGCGGTCCAAGGCCCGCCCAAACCCTCCAGAAGAAAAAGGGTATCTGGAAATTCCAAGCGAACCTTGGAAGTAATAAATTGCCACACATGAGAAGGCACTTTGTAGCCGGCATCACACCGGAAGCCATCCACACCTCGGCGGCACCAAATCAGAAAGACCTCAGCTAAATAATCCCACAGAGCTCCATTGCGCTGGTCCATTTCGACCAAATCTTCCCAAATAACATTCCAAGCTCCCGGTGATTCAAATTCTCCATCCGCTTTCTTTAGAAACCATTCAGGATGTTCCTCCCATTCCACACTACCCCATCCAGTGTGGTTAATGACTAAATCCAACATCAGCCTTCCCCCTCGGGCATGGATGGCATAGGCCAACTCCTCAAACTGAGCCACTCCATTGGAACGTTTATCGAATTCGACAAGTGCGGGATCAATCGAGGTTAAGTGCTGCACCGCGTACGGTGAACCAAAACGTCCAAATCGAGCAAAGGTCGTTGGCACCGAACTCACCGGAAGCAAATGCACAATACGGCATCCCAAGTTATCGATAATATGCGGTAGCTCAGCAATCAAATCTCGTAAGGTACCACTCGGTGGTATGACTGTAAAACCAGCCGCATCTAACTCTTTGAGAGTTTGCGTCTGATGCGCTTCATAGGTTGAAACTCGTCCTTTAGACCACCCTCCAAACAAGCGCGGGAAGGCACAGTACAAAGTGTTAACCGAACGGGTCCACGACGGATGCACGCTGATCGCCGCGTCAACTCCGGTCGGCCAATACTGGGTTCCACACGGGGCTAATGCGTAGGCTTTAAACTTGAAGAAACCAACCTCAGTCAAAGGCAGGGTTACCACCCATCCCCCTTCTGGATTGTCCTCCATGGATAGATCCCTCCACGCGGATCCAGCCAAGGGAAGTTTCTGAAAATGTGAACGAACGATTTCCTCCCGTATCCGGTCAACCCGTCCAATATGGGTTCGCAATCGCCCCAACCAATCTTGAGGCACACCCCCGCCAACCGATCGAAGATGGACTGTAACAAAATCCCCAGCGTGCCGCACCGCGCGGTGACCTGGTTCAGGCGACATTTCAAATCGTATCACGATAAAGTGAGTATTAGACGTCGAACCCTCTAATGACGTCGGAGTCGAGTGTGAGTCAGAATACCCTGAACGATCAACGGTCAAGCACCGGCAAACGGTGAACTCTCTTCATGAATATTCCGTCCCCCATCAATTGCCCCTAACTTCCTTATCTTAATTCCGAGTCAACCGCCTTATTTAACCTTTTTTCTTAAAATAAAATCATCCATCACATAGCCGCCTCCGATATCAACCACCACCGATTCTGCCCATGTAAAGCCAGCGCGGTAGTAGGCTCGTAAAGCCCGAGCATTCTCTTTATTCACCCTCAACTCAATCACCTCGCACCCCTGCTGTCGCGCCAGAGTTTCTGTATGGGCCAAAAGGAGTTGTCCCAGACCGCATCCCTGCTTTTCGGGTAGTAAATACAGCTTATTCAACTGCAACACCGCTGACGATTCTGCCCTCACCGTCGCCAAATAACCGATCGTCACCCCCTGCTGACTGACAATCTCATATCGACCCCCCCCTCTGCAGTCGTCACCTAAACGCGCCGCCGAATACATCCAGTCCAACATATACACGATTTGGCCTTCAGAAATCATTCCCGAATAACAGGCCCGCCAAATCTGTTCAGCTAAACTTCGAATGAGTGGAATATCTTCGTCCGTTGCCATACGGAGAACCACGGAATCTTTCTTCATGGAACTCGGATCACATCAATTCGTCGAGGATCGGCAACCCCCAAATTTAAAAGCTCCGCATTACCATAAAGCTCCGTTTTAAAAGGCTTTTCCCCATCAAGCAGTAGTTTACTTCGAGCCGCCTCAATATCAGCTAGAGCCAAGCTGTCGAGTGCGACTAAATCTACACTAAAGCGAATCTCATTAATCGCTAGCGTCTCGTGAAGCCTAGCTGTTTTTTCACCCTGAACCTGCGCAAGCAGAGCATCCGACACTCCGAAAATAACCTTGGGCATCAGATCATCCAAAGCACATAACTCTGGCACAGATTCCGCCGTGCGATTGGGGTCCCCATCAAAACGGAACACATTGTCGAAAGCCCCAAATGCCAAGGAAACAAGGTGGCCGTTTATTCCTGCTGCATTGTGGTTCATCACTGGGGCAACAGTAATAATTCGGGTTAATTTACGGGTTAAAAGAAGAGAAACATGGGACCTACGCCCTAACCTAATCTGGTCCCTAGGACTCGGCTCCAGAACTTTTTGCTGCAAGTTCCAAGCCGGTAGAGATTCAAAGGGCTTTGGAGTATTTAAAACCAGACTCGATTGAAATTCTAAATCACCAAAGACCAACTTCCCGCTCCGTCCAGACTCGTAAAACTGAGTCGAATCCCATCCCAAATCGGTGCTAGCCGCGGTTTGAACTCCCAAACGACTCGCTAAATCTACAAACCCAGAAGACTGAAGATCTTTAAAATCTCGATCCCAAATAACGATGTTTGATTGGGGATGACCCGCAGCAATCAGGGTTGAAATCAAAGCGTCAACCACGTCGATACGTGTCCCAATCAGTGCCCCCGGTGCTGAGGTCACTTTGAAACCGACGATATCATTCGAGCGAACCAAGGAACGCCACGCCTTGGAAGGAGAGTCCTTACCCGAAAAAGCAACCAAACCCGACACCACCAAACGACGAACCACTGCGGAGTCGGTGAGGAAAGATGTTGTCGCACGAGAATCGCTAGTGACAAAGACTTTGGCCCGTGGAGGCAGATTGGTTTCAGTGATGGCCAGCAGCGGAACCGTGCAAAGCAAACTCCCAATCAGCCAACTTAAAATAGAGGTCCTAAGAAGTGTCAACAACCCCAATTATTAGAGAAACAATCAGGTCAGGTAAAGAGTGAGTCGCGCTGAGCGAAAAATTGTCTCTCATCTCCCGCACACACTGAGCACTCTCCCTAAAGAGACTGCCGCGATTATTTCCTTCCATCGAGTGGCCAAATAAAACTCCCCCACCGGGTCCCAGCGAGGAAGCCAATAAAAACCGGAGCGCCAGTCAGGGGATGACTGAACGCTCCGGGGAATAATCAGAAACAGTTCATGGGGATTATGTAGAGATCCCGAGAAGTTGAACAACGACGTCTCGGAAAACGAAAAGTCAGGTTAGTAAGCACTGACCAAAATATTAAGCCCCTTACAAAGAACGTCGATAGAGTTGGCCGACCGTTTTAATTCGTCAACAAAAGAATGAAAAAATCTATAAAGCTCTCGTGGAGAGTCTCTCTGCACAATTCATCCTCAATCATCCCTTGTGCTAAGAAACCTTTCCATCGTGGTCTGATGCGCAGCCTCCTCTTCGCCTCGTAAAGCCTCGTAAAGGCACCAACTCAACTTCTATCCGCTCCGTCTTCGGTGGTAATCCAATATCTACTTCGAGTGAACTGCTCTACATACTCCCAGGATTCAAGGCCGCGATCAACCCAACCTTTCAACCCCTGATCCTCGCCTAATTTTCTAAAAGCCCTTAAAAAAGTGAATAGGAGAGCGTGTTTTGTCTTGCATATATAATATATTATTTCTATATATCTTAACTCCATGTCGGCCCGTTTACCCATTTTGCACAAGACACCCTTTGTCTTGGATCCGCGTCCGCTGACCGAAGCCAGCAGTGCTCACGTCGGTGCCCGCGGCGTCTCCCGGGCCTTCCGCTCCCTGGGCCTGCCGGGGAATCACCGCCAATCTCAAGCTGCGCA
>SIAZ01000015.1 GCA_009695405.1 Pedosphaera sp.
GGAATATTGGCCCATTGGACTCAAGGTCTGACGACAGCCTTCATGGAGGGGCTCAACAGCCTGTTCTCGGCTGTGAAGCGCAAGGCCCGCGGGTATCGGTCGGTCGAATATATAACTACCATGCTCTACTTCGTCGCCGGAAAACTCACTCTACCGTGCTACTGACCCACTGAAAGTAGCGAGGAACCAGTTTTTAAAATTCGTCCTCGTTGATCGAAGGAATTTTTGATACACAATTTTTTGAGATGAATATGAAGTTTGGAAGGTTAAATAAGCGGAGATATAAGCGGAGATATAAGCGGAGATGTGACCACCCCACAATGGGGGGCTTTACCTTAATCGAATTGTTGGTGGTCATCGCCATTATCGCCATTCTGGCGGGCATGCTTCTTCCAGCCTTAGCTAATGCCAAGGCCAAGGGGGCCCAAGCGACCTGTATGAGTAATTTGCGCCAGATATCGATTGGTACCACGATGTACACTCAGGACAATGCTGATTTTTTCCACAACCGGTCTGGGTCGGCTCCAAACGATGGTCAATGGACATCCTCCCCAGCGTCGCAGGTGATCTTGGCTCCGTCTGATGGTAAAGCCTATTGGGCTACAGCTTACATTTCCTATTTTGGTGGGGCGCGTCGAATTGGGCGATGCCCCGGTGCCCGAACCGTAGACGACTGGCGCGATGATGGGTCTCGGCCGAAGTGGCCAATGGAATGGTGGTTAGATTCCAGCTATGGACTTAACCAATTTGCGGTGCTGGACTATAAGTCGGCCACAGACAAACCACTAAAAATTTCAACACTGAACAATCCGTCTACCTTAATTTATGCGCAGGATGCAGCGGAGCAGCGGATGGATGGAGCTTCCGACACCTTAGCCGCTTGGCCTGGGGGTAATCCGGTAAATTTAGATCAATGGAGGGTTAGCTTGGCCCCACTTTACCCGGGTAAAAAGATGGAATACGAATGGTTCCGGCATGGTCGGAAATGCAACACGCTTTGGGCGATGGGGAATGTCTCAGTTATTCCTTATTCCACAGGGCCAGGTATCGATTACCGCTGGTATACTGGTGAACCAGCGACGTTGACTCCTCGCTAAGTTGACTTTCTTTAAACCACCGATCAGACTTTTGATTTCGTTGCCTTATGAGTCCATTTTCAATTTTTGCCCGTTTTTTTGTGGTTGCTATTTTAGTCTCGGGCTGCGAGCCCAAATCCGAAGTTGTTGCTCCCAAGGATAGTTCTGCAGAGGCCAAATCCTTAGCAGAAGCGACAAGCAAGGCTGCGATGGAACAACCCGCCGATGCCCTCGCCTTGGTTGAAAGTCTGAATCGCCGGAATGATGTCTCAACCGCCGATCGTGCCGTCGCTCTTAAGGCTCAGCAAGACGCCTTAAAAAAATTAGCGGAAGATGCCGCATCGGGTAACGCTCAAGCTCAAAGTGCTATCGATCGGTACCGCGCTTCCAAATAAATCTTCTCTCCTCAGTTTCTGTTAGTTTTGTTACCAAAAATAGAAAATGCTACAACAATGAGACCAATTCAAAATCTAAAACATCTGACTCTAGGGGCTCTTTTGAGCGCTTTCGGGCTACAGGCTGCCACTACCGCAATTATTCCAGCGGACTTTGCTTATCCGTTGACGGCTGTTAGCGCCGCTAACCGTGGATTCGTTGTCCGGGTGAAGCAGGCAACAACAACCGCTGGGGAGCTTGTCAACAGCACGGCTCGCACTGAGGCTCAACTTGCCGGTACGTTGGTTAATCGTGTTACTGGTTTGCCTTACGAGAACATTATTGATCTAGCGGCTGCCACCTTTGTGAACGGTGTTTACACCGAAACAACAGCCATTAATTATGAGCAGGGTGGTAGCACTGGCCAGTTCTTCCCAGGGGTCCCCGGCACAGAAAACCACACTGATAATATCGCCATGGAAGTGGTGACGTGGTTGGAACTGCCGGTTGGTACCCACAGCATGGTTGTCAATTCCGACGACGGTTTTCGGGTGACTGTCGGTAAGGAATCACGTGATCAAACCACAGCCATTGAACTCGGTAAGTATGAAGGCGGTCGTGGTGCTGGGGATAGTATTTTCAACTTCACCGTCACTCAATCCGGGGTCTACTCCTTTCGATTGATTTATCAAGAAGGCGGCGGTGGTGCAAATTGCTCCTGGTTTACTGCACCTGTCGGAAATCCCGAGGCGCGAGTTTTGGTCAATGATGCTGCGGGCATTAAGGCTTACAATAAGATCAATGTCGCCACCCCTGCCTATGTCTCGGTGTTGCTCCCGTCTATTGGAAGCTCCGATGTCTCGCCTGGTATTGTGTTCAAAGCGACCCTAAATAATGGGTCCGCTTCTCAAATCCCTGTTAGTTCGGTCAAATTGACCTTCGACGGCGCTAGTGTCGCCGCGGTGGTGACCTCAACCGCAGGTGCGATCCAAGTTTCCTATGATCCTCCGGGGCTCTTGGAACCGGGTTCCAAGCATACAGTCGTTCTGGAGTATCTCGACGGTTCAACGGCCCGTAAGCTGGACTACTCTTTCACCAGCTCCACCACCGGAAACTTGACGTTGCCAACACCGATCTGGATCGAAAATTTCGACTCCACATCAGAAGGTGCCGTGCCGAAGGGTTGGACTCTTGCAAATCATTCGGGCGATCCCTCCGGCGAAGCACCTGACTTCGATAATCCGAATAATGACGTCTACCTCGACTGGGTTGTGATTCCAAAGAGCCGCGTTCTCAGTGCCAAGTGGGATGCGGGCCGTCGGTTGAATGTCAACGAACAATTCGTCAATGGGCAGTTGGTTAGTTCTCTCGTCGATGGTAATTTCCTCTATGCTGAGTCCGACAATCGGGGTGGCAGCCAGGTACAGTATGCCTTCTCACCGGATCAAAATCTGACCGGCAAGACCAACATTTATCTGTCCTTCCATAGTATCTACGAGCAGAACCAAGACAGCATCGGTGCTATCGAACACTCCATCGATAAGGGTGTTACTTGGCTCCCGATCTTGTATATGTTGGATGGGCCGGATATCAAGTTGGGTGCGGATGGTAAACCCGATGGTTACGCCACTATGACGGCGGCTAACCCAGATACCGCTGTTGATCCAAATGGCGGTGTCGATGCCAATGGCGACCCGGTCAGGACCTATGGCGCTTTTATTGGCGTCGCAACTAATCAATGGCCGAATATCGGCTCGTTCATCAGTGCTCGACTCAATGACAACCCTAATGAATCGAAGCGGATCGAACTCTTTCGTCTACCTAAAGCCGACGGTCAAGCGACGGTTCGCTTGCGCTTTGCTCAGGCGGGCACGGGCAGTTGGTATTTTGGAATCGATAATGTTGGTCTCTATTCGATTAACACCATTGCTAAACCGGTGATTGCCAGTGCCTCCGGTGGGCTGTCCCTGATTGCAGGTAGCCGAGCTACCTTCACCGTCGATGCCCGCGGCGAACAACTCAGTTACCAATGGCAGTTGAACAGCAATTCCATTCCCAATGCCACCAACAACTCCTATGTCATCTCGGTTACCAAGGTGAGCGACTCTGGCAGCTATCGGGTGGTCATCACTAACCCCGGTGGAGAAATGTTTTCTGCTGATGCGAGCCTCTTGGTGAGTTCCCCGTTGTCCGATCCGGCAGCTTTGTCCAAGGGACTTGTTGCTTATTTTCCGTTTGATGGTAATTACTCCGATATTAAGGGTAACGTCACGGCCACTGCCAAAGGAGCTCCGACCTTCGAGGCCGGCAAACGCGGTCAGGGTATTCACGTTAAGAATTTGAAAGACGGTTCCCTGAACAATTACGTGTCCCTCGGCTATCCTAACGCCTTGAAGTTCGGTGACTCGAAAGATTTCACTGTCTCCTTTTGGGTAAAACTTATCAGCCAAGCCGATGACCAAGCTTTCATCTCAAACAAGGATTGGAATTCTTCCAATAACCGTGGTTGGGGCATCTTCTCTCAAGGCGGAGCGCTCACCCGAGTGAACATCACCGGCCCAGCTTCTTCCGATAAATTTAGCCAAAAGCCTCCCGCTAATCTCCCCGACGGTCAGTGGCATTTGATCACTGTTGCAGTTGCTCGCACGGGTACGGTGGACTCCTATGTCGATGGGACTCTTTCCCTATCGGTTCCGATTGTCACCAAGGGTAATATTGATACCGACGATCTCGGCTTCGCTGTGAACCTAGGTCAAGATGGCACTGGCAAGTACACCGACGGGGGGGCCGCCGAGTTGGATGCCGTTCTCGATGAGGTTGCTGTCTGGGATCGTGCCCTCAATGCTCAGGAAGCTATGGCGATCTACAGCCTCGGCAGTGTAGGAGAGAGCATCATCGTTCCAGCTTTGACTCAGAACCTCGAAGTCTATCTTCCCTTCGACGGCAACTACATCGACAAGTCGGGTAAAGGTGTTGTTGCTGCGGCCGTAGGTGCTCCTGATTTCCAAGCCGGATCCATTGGTCAAGGAATTCACGTTAATAATAAAAAAGATGGTTCGGTGAATAATTACGTGACCCTCGGCTATCCACAGGGCTTGAAGTTCGGTGAAACCGGTAGCTTCTCTGTCTCCTTCTGGGTGAAGCTCAATGGCCAAGCTGACGACCAAGCTTTCATCTCCAACAAAGACTGGAATTCCTCCAACAACCGTGGTTGGGGTATTTTCTCTCAAGGGGGTGGGGTTATCCGTAATCAGTTCACTGGACCAGTCGCGGGCGATAAGTATAGCCAGAAACCAGCCCTCGGCTTAAACGATGCCCAATGGCATTTGGTCAGTGTTTCCGTGGATCGCGCCACAGGCAAGTCTGACACTTACTTAGATGGCAGCCTCAACCACACCTCTCCCTTGGCTACCAAGGGTTCGTTTGACACCGACGACCTATCCTTCGCGGTGAATATCGGTCAAGATGGCACTGGCAAGTACACCGATGGTGGTGCTGCTGAAATAGATGCTGTCATTGACGACCTCGCTATTTGGAGCCGCCCTCTGGTCGGCGTCGAAGTCGCTGGTATCTACTCCAAGGCGCTAGGCGGTAAAGGACTCTTGGACTCTGCGACTCCTCCTGTCTTGGGTCCCTCTTTGGCTCCTGTTCCGGCGGGTCTCACCGCCTTGACCGGCGCGATATTGGATGCTGCTACTAAGACCATCACCGTTGATCTTCCCGCCAACGGCGCTCAAGGCTATCTCGCCATCAAGCCCTCAGTGACTATCCTTAGCACCAAGATCGTGGGTGGTAAGTTGGTCATTAAATATCAGTGATCCACTCAAGCGATACTTTTTGAGTCGCTCTTTTCAGATGAGGGACCGGTCGAAAGACTGGTCCCTTTTTAATTCTCTTGGCTTCGGCGTTTCCACAAGCACTCGCCGTCTCTAGAGTACCTCCATGTCGAAGGATTTCATCCGCGTGATCGGCGCGCGGCAGCATAATCTCAAAAATCTGTCGCTCTCCATTCCACGCGACCAACTCGTGGTCTTCACTGGGCCGAGTGGTTCAGGTAAATCGTCTCTTGCCTTCGATACGCTCTTTGCGGAGGGGCAACGCAAATACATTGAATCACTCTCGGCTTACGCACGGCAATTTCTTGATCAACTCCAAAAGCCAGACGTTGATCACATCGAAGGGCTCTCCCCCGCTATTGCGATCGAACAGCGGACGAGTGGCACTAATCCCCGCTCCACCATCGCGACCACGACAGAGATTTATGATTATCTCCGTTTACTTTATGCGCATCTAGGTCAAGCCCACGATCCCGAAACGGGGGCACCGATGACCCATCAGTCGGCGTCTCAAATTACCGATCGTATCGCCACTCTTCCTGATAAATCTCGACTCATACTTCTGGCACCGGTAATCGAAGATCAGAGGGGCGAATTTCGGGATGTCCTTGAACGCCTCCAACGCGATGGTTTTGTTCGTGCCCGTATTGATGGAGAAATCCAAGAACTGAACCCGAAAACCCTTGTCAGGCTTGATCCAAAATCGGCGCATACTATTGAGGCGGTCATTGACCGTATCGTCATGACCTTGGGAATCCGAGTTCGTCTAGCTGACTCGGTAGAAGCGGCTCTGCGTCGAGGTGAAGGGCGCCTTCGGACACTTCACCAACTTCCAGACCAACCCAACGCGCCTTGGATTGAATTGTTGCACTCGACTCGGATGTGTTCCCCTTCGTCGGGGCGATCCTTTGATACCCCGACCCCTCAACTCTTTTCCTTCAATTCTCCCAAGGGAGCTTGCCCGGTCTGCCATGGGTTGGGTCAGAAACGGTTGTTTGATACCGCGCTAATTGTTCCTGATGAAAACAAGTCCCTCGACGATGGAGCGGTTCAGCCCTATCGACGTATGGGCGGTAAAAAAATGGCCGGATATTATCAAGGACTTTTGAAAGGAGTTGCCGTCCATTGCAATACGCCTATGGATCGGCCGTGGAAAGGTCTTTCCGATGCCTTTAAACAGTCGATTCTCCGCGGAACTGGTGTTGAGGTTGTTGACTTTAGTTCTCTCGCGGGTGGCGCTTCGAAAAAGGGAAATAAACCGTTCGAAGGAGTGGTGCCTCATCTTGAGCGACTCTATGCCGAAAGCGAAAGCGAACTCACCCGGAACCGGCTTAAGGCTTATATGAGTCTTTACCCCTGCGACACTTGCCGAGGCCGCCGCCTACGACCGGAGACGCTGGCAATTACTCTGCCGGAGACAGGGCATCGGGTGAGGGAGAATTCTCCCGTGCCGGGCTTGAGTATTGCCGGGTTTTGTGGGCTATCAATTCACGACGCTAACGCTTTCCTCACCGCTTTAACCCTCAATGAGTATCAGCGTCAAATCGCGAGCGAAGTCGTCGCTGAAATTCGTAAGCGGCTGAGCTTTTTGATCGAGGTGGGTTTGGGATATCTGACTCTCGAACGCGAAAGCGGGACACTCAGTGGCGGTGAAGCCCAACGGATTCGTCTAGCGACCCAGATAGGGGCGGGACTTGTCGGGGTTCTCTATATTCTTGATGAACCCAGTATCGGCCTCCACCAACGCGATAACGAACGTCTGCTTGAAACTCTTCGTCGTCTACGTGATGCCGGCAATTCAGTCATCGTGGTTGAACACGATGAAGACACTATTCGTGCTGCGGATTATGTCGTTGATATGGGGCCGGGTGCGGGTATCCGTGGCGGCGAAATTGTTGCTGTGGGTACTCCCGCTGAAATTATTGCTGCTCCAAAATCGGTCACCGGGCGTTATCTTTCGGGCGATTTATCTATCCCAATTCCGCGTCAACGTATCCTTCCTCGAGAGGACAAGGGCTGGCTTGAAATTCTCGGTGCAACGGAGAATAACCTACGCAATATCGATGTTCGTATTCCTTTGGGCACTTTGACCTGTGTGACTGGTGTCAGTGGCAGTGGTAAGTCGACACTGGTAGACGATATTCTTCGGCGAGCGATCTTCCGTCAGTGGTACGGATCGAAAGAGCGACCGGGTGCACATCGCGAAATTCGCAACCTAGATCAGTTTGAGAAATGTATTGTCATCGATCAAACCCCGATTGGGCGCACGCCGAGGTCTAATCCGGCGACTTATACTGGAATGTTTAATGAAATCCGCGAGCTCTTTTCTTTGGTGCCGACCGCGCGAGTCCGCGGTTACGATGCCGGTCGTTTTAGCTTTAACGTCAAGGGTGGGCGTTGTGAAAAGTGTGAAGGTGACGGACTTATCAAAATTGAAATGCACTTTCTGCCCCCAGTTTATGTCACGTGTGAAGCGTGTGCTGGGAAGCGTTATAACCGTGAAACCCTCGAAATTACCTATAAAGGACTCAATATCGCCGATGTTCTCCAGCTCACTGTGGAGGAAGCGGTCATTTTCTTTCGAGCAGTTCCCAAACTCTACGAACCCAGCCTGACTCTCGCTGAGGTGGGTCTCGGTTACCTGCGCTTGGGACAATCAGCCACCACTCTCTCTGGGGGCGAGGCTCAACGCCTCAAAATCGCCGCCGAACTCTCCCGCCGTCAAAGTGGGCGTGTCCTCTATATTCTTGATGAACCCACCACTGGGCTTCATTTTCAAGATATCGCCAAGCTTCTCGAGGTTCTCTTTAAGCTTCGTAAATCTGGTAACACTCTCTTGGTGATCGAACACAATCTTGATGTCATCAAAGTAGCTGATTGGGTCATTGACCTAGGGCCCGAAGGCGGTTCGGGTGGTGGATTCATCCTCGCTGAGGGGCCTCCGGAGACGATCGCACTCGCACCTGATAGTTATACTGGTCGGTTTCTTGCGAGGTTGATGGCAGCGACAACCACGCGGAGTTGACGGATTACAACCTGACCACATTTTGTTTCTATGCTTCGACTTGAAGATTTCGCCGAACTAGCCGCTACCCACGCTGATGCACTCAAAGCAAGGGTCCATTCTTTTGAACTACGCGGTCGACTTTTCGATGGCAATACCCGCCCAGAGTTGATGGGTGTCATCAATTTGTCGGCAGACTCTTGGTACCGAGAAAGTGTGGCTCTCACTGCTGAAGCAGCTATTCGTCGCGGGCGTGTTCTGGCCGCTTCTGGGGCGGCTATTCTCGATATTGGTGCTGAATCTACCTTGAGCCACGCGGTCCGCGTCAGTGACCAGGCACAAACGTCGCAATTGCTACCGGTGGTTCGTCAATTGGCTTCCGAAGGTCACATTGTTTCGGTTGAGACCTATCATCCCTCCGTCACTTTAGCGTGCCTCAAAGCGGGGGCTTCAGTGCTCAATCTCACTGGCAATGATCGTAGCGATGAACTCTTTCGTATGGTGGCTGACCACGATGCAGCGGTAATTCTTTGCTATGTTCAGGGAGCTAATGTCCGCGAAGTGGGAGATTTTAATTTCACCGCAGACCCTGTTAACCTGTTGTACGAGCATTTTGCTCAACAGATCGAGATCGCCCGACGCAACGGGGTCACCAAGCTCTGGATTGATCCGGGTCTTGGATTTTATTACCGCAATCTGGGCGACTCGGCGACGCGTGTTCGTCACCAAATACAGGTTTTCATTAACACCTTTCGTCTTCGTTCTCTCGGTGTCCCAACCTGCCATGCCTTACCCCATGCTTTCGAATGTTTTGAAGAGGAAGTGCGCTCGGCTGAACCCTTCTTTGCTGTGCTCGCTGCTCTCGGTCGGACTGATCTCTTTCGTACCCATGAAATCAGCAAAACCCGCGCCGTTCTCGAGGCTCTGAATCTCGGCTAGATCAACGGAACGATGGGATGAAGGTGTAAGGGCAGTGATGAGAAATAGTCTATCGTGTCTTCTTTTTTAAGCGCTGCGAAAGAGGTCAACGACGACCCGAGAAATCTGGTTGGTCCAGCCGCACACTTTTATACGATTCAGCGGTGGGATTGTAGAGAAGAGGTCAGGCAGGGCTCGCTCGTTTCGGAGTTAAAATGGTAAAGAGAAGAGGGAATCAACCACCGGCCATCACTGGCTTAAATCCAGCTTCGATTAAAATTCGGGCAACCACTTCGCGTTGGTCTCCTTGGATTTCAATCCGGCCTTCCTTCACCGTGCCCCCGGTGCCGCAAGTGCGCTGCATTTTCTTTGCTAATGACTCCTTTTCGGGTAGACCAATGCCTATAAAATTTTGAACAACTGTGACGGTTTTTCCGCCGCGACCCGCCTTTTCACGAACAATATCGACTCGACCTCGATTTTTTTTGGGAATGGGTAGAGGTTCCGATAAAGGTTTGCCAGGAGGTAGTTCACTCGAATCGAGTCCAGCAAAAGGAGAATTAAAGGCATTCATGAGCCGGCTTTTAGTCTCTGCCGAGCCAGTCCGTTGTGCAAGAAAAGCTGACCTCGACTTCTTTTTTAAGATGTCTTTTTGGATTCCTCAGCGAGTCTTACTTCTGCTAAGGGCACCGCAGGCATTGACGCCGACGGAGTCCTTCGGAACTCTGAGGTATCGTGGATTTACACCCGCTCGTTGAATGGATCACTTCACCCGATCCTGATCTCCGCAACCAATCATTGGATGCGTGGGCAAGCGGTCGTTCCCTCGAGGAGCTTCTTGATGCCTGCTCGCAATTGGATGCTTTTCGGCGTAGGTCAGCTAATTTGTATGAGCGGGTGAGAGCTCTCTTTTTTCTGTCTGCCTTGCATCGGTTTCATCTCCCCAACTCATTGGATGCTGCAGGGAATCAGTCCCTCATCTGTTTCCGTGGCTTTGAACAGCTTTTAGACCGTCGTTTCGAAGAGGCCATTGAAACCTTCCTACAACAACAGCAAACCTCCGGCGTTTCGGATGGAGTCTCCTCTGCACTCTCGTCGGCCTATCAGCGCTTGGGCTTTCAGACTTTGGCCGATCAAGTGCGGCGAAGCGTTCGCTCGATCCGAGGTAATCAATGGATGTTCCGCATGGGGCACCCTTTGGATCAACCGTTGAGGGTTCGCCCAGAGTTGTTGGAAAAATCGGATGAGGGCGGATTCCCACTTCTTAGAGAGCAAACACCCTTGCGTATGGATTTAACCCATTCGGCATGGTCAGATATTTTCTTTTTGGGAATGGATTATCCTGAGGGCGCCAAGGTCTTAAATATCTCTGTCGACCTCGGGGTGCACGGACGCGACCCAGCGCCACGCCCCCCAGTGAGTGCGTGGCTTCGAGTCCTTGAGGAACCGGTGTTGCGATTAACTTCTGTGGATTTACGGATCACCGCCGACATCACCTTGCTAGGAGACGTTTTTGATTTTGCGAAGGATCATCTCGGGCTCTTGAAAGCGGCGGTGATCGCGGCCGGAATTGTGCCGCCGGGAATCGAAGGTTCCGGACAATCTTTGGCTCAATTACTGGCACGAATTGTGGGGGAGGGGAGAGGTCTCGAACTTTGTTCTTCGGTCAATGATATCCCTAAGGGATCTCGTTTAGCGGTGAGTACTCATCTCTTGGGATCACTTATAAGCGTTTGTATGCGGGCTACCGGACAAGCGGCTTCCTTGACGGGGCCACTGGAAGAATCGGAACGGCGAGTGGTGCTAGCTCGGGCTTTGCTCGGCGAGTGGTTGGGTGGGTCGGGTGGCGGTTGGCAAGATTCGGGTGGCGTCTGGCCGGGTATTAAATTGATTACGGCTGTCGCTAGTGGAGAAGGGGATCCTGAGTTCGGTGTTTCTCGGGGACGCCTCATGCCAGTTCACCATGTGTATTCACGCGATGAAATACCGGAGTCCGCCCGTCGAGCTTTAATGGATTCGCTCGTGGTAGTGCACGGCGGTATGGCTCAGAATGTGGGGCCGATTTTAGAGATGGTGACGGAGAAGTATCTTCTAAGATCACCGATAGAATGGAGAGCCCGTCAAGATGCTTTGGGCCTTTTGGAATCCGTTCTGGCGGCTTTGAAAGCGGGCGATATCAGAGCCTTAGGGGCGGCCACAACGCGTAACTTTCGAGAACCGCTTCAATCGATTATTCCGTGGGTGTCGAATCATTTTACTGAAGAAGTAATTGCCCGCTGCGAGACCGAGTTTGCTGTTGATTTTTGGGGATTTTGGATGTTGGGCGGGATGTCCGGTGGAGGAATGGGATTCATTTTTGCCCCAGAACGTAAGGCTGAGGCACAGCTGAGGCTTCGGCAAATTATGTTAGAGACGAAGCAGCGCCTATCAGCGGCTCTCCCCTTCGCTATGGATCCTGTGGTGTTCGATTATGCGATCAATGAGAGAGGAACCTCTGCAGATTTGTTAACGGGCGACGACGCTTTGATGCCTTCGGGTTATTACACGCTCATTCTGCCTCAACTGCTGCGCACCGATCGGCGCGATTTATTGTTAAACCGACGGATTGAGATCGATCGGTTTGGAGCAGCCTGTCGAACACAACCTGAGTTGAAGGGAATGGTCCAAGCTTTTTTTGATGCTCTTCTGCCGCATCCGAAATCCAGTTTGAAGGGTCAAGGATCTATTAGTGACTTACTAGCGATCAACGGGTTTGATGCTCATCAACACGAGCAGATTCGTTCCGATATGAAGCAGGGGCGGATTGGGCTGGCTCAGAATCGTCTGAGAGCCGATTCAGATATTGTGGATGTCTTAGAAACAGATGTCCGCGTTTATTGTGGATTGAATGCTGTAGGTTGGGGACCGGATCGGGAGGTTGGAGAGGCTGCATTAAGGGCCGGTGAAGTGGCCGTGGTGACCCTAGCGGCCGGTGCTGGATCACGATGGACCGGTGGAGCTGGGACCTGCAAAGCGTTGCATCCTTTTGCCAAGTTTGCTGGGCGACATCGAACTTTCATCGAGACACATCTGGCAAAGTCTCGTCGGGCATCTCGAGTTTTTGGGCCACACATCCCTCATGTTTTTACCACTAGTTACCTGACAGATGGGCCTACCTCCCAGTTTCTGGAGCGCGTGAACCATTACCAGTATGAGGGACCTTTGTACCTGTCCCCTGGACGCAGTGTCGGGCTGAGGTTCATTCCAATGGAACGCGACCTGAGGTTTGCTTGGGAGGAAATGCCCCAGCAAGTTCTCGATATCCAACAGCAGAAAGGGCGCGACAGTTTGCGGACAGCATTGATTCAATGGGCGAGAAATACCGGTGAAGCCACTGATTATTTGGATAATGTCCCGATGCAGTGCCTTCATCCAGCGGGCCATTTTTTTGAAGTCCCCAACCTCTTTCGTAATGGTGTTTTAGCAAAAATGCTTAGACAGCGACCCAATCTGAAATACTTATTGCTCCATAATATTGACACCTTGGGAGCCGATCTCGATCCAGCGTTGCTGGGACAACATATACGCTCGGCGGCCGCGCTCACTTTTGAGATGATCCCTCGGCGGTTGGAAGATCGGGGTGGCGGATTGGCACGGGTTAACGGACGCCCACGCCTTGTGGAAGGACTAGCCCTGCCACGCGAGGAAGATGAGTTTCGACTTCGTTATTACAATTCGATGACGACATGGATCGATATCGACAGGTTGCTCAAAGTTTTTGGATTAACCCGACCGATGATCCTTTCGGAGAGCGATAGTGTGTATGCAAACGCTATCTGGGCGGTGGCCGCTCGTTTGCCAACTTATGTAACAATAAAAGATGTCAAGAAACGATGGGGGCAGGGACAAGAAGACGTTTTCCCTGTGGCCCAGTTCGAGAAGCTTTGGAGTGATTTGAGTGGATTAACCGATCTAGAGACGCGGTATGTAGTGGTTCCGAGGGGGCGGGGGCAGCAGTTGAAAGATCCCGCGCAGTTAGACGGGTGGTGGCGCGACGGTTCAGCGGCTCGGGTAGAGGCGCTTGGTGATTTTTAAATTGATAGATGTTGATAGATGGCATGAGAGGTAGCGGTCGCTGGATAGGAGGGTCGAAGTAGGCCTCACCCCATGGAAAGTTATTCGCGGATTCAAGCGGGCAGGAATGAATCGCTAAACCTACTGTCATCTCACCGCGCAGAAGAATGCGAATAAGCACGAGTGGGCGGGACAAACGAGCCGGAGGCCATTTGCACATGCATCTACGACATCTCAGCAAATCCTATTGCAAACGCGGACTGGGCCGCGAGCGGCGCGGGCGGATCAAGGATCAGGTGATGATTGATGAGCGTCCCACCATCGTGGAAGAACGGTCGCGAGTAGGAGATTGGGAAATGGACACCGTCATCGACCACCCCGGCGGCAGCGTGCTGTTGACGATGGTGGAGCAGAAGAGTCGTTACACCCTGATCGCCTTGGTGGACAGTAGAGAATCCGCCGCCGTCACCCAAGGTATGCGTCACTCCTTGCGTCCCTGCCGGGAGAAGGTGGAGACGATGACCTTCGACAACGTCAAAGAGTTCGCTCGCCACTTCCACCTAGCAGAACAACTTGAATCTAAAGTCTATTTCGCTCATCCCTACCATTCCTGGGAATGCGGCCTCAACGAAAATACCAACGGACTGATCCGCCAATACTTTCCCAAAGGCAGCGACTTCGACAAACTCACAGCCAAGGAAGTCCAACGCGTCGAAACCCTGCTCAACTCACGCCCCAGAAAATGCCTTGCCGACCAAACCTCTCATGACATTTTCCTCTCACCCGTCCCCTTGCGCTAGATGCTTGTATCCGCCTACAGGCTCCGCTCGGTTTAAATCAAGGGAGTCTACTCGGGGTGATTTCGACTCGGAGTGAGCCTTTAAAGCCAGCGTTAATCAGAGGCCGGCGATGGATTCGTCCAGTTGAACTATCAGGTCAGAAATGGAGGAAACCGTTTCGTCACCCATATTAGAAATACGGAAAGTCGTACCCTTGATTTTGCCATAGCCCGCATCAATGAGGACACCCCGATCCTTCATGTTTTTCTGAAGCTTTATTGCGTCAATCACGCGTCCGCCTAGTTTCGCACCGTTGTTAATGCAGACCAATGTTTTAGATTCGAAACCAACTTCGGGGAAGAGCGTCAACCCGTGCCTTGACGCCCAGTCACGCAGCATTTGATTTGTGCGATTATGACGGTCAAATCGAGCGTCGAGGCCTTCGGCAAAAAAGTCATCGAGTTTGGAGTCGAGTGCGTGAATATGAGAAATAGAAGGCGTGCTTGGGGTCATGTTTTCTCGAGCGTTTTTCTCGAACTCGAGGACATCGAAATAGTAACCGCGTGTTTTGATAGTTGCGGCGCGAGCCAGTGCGGCAGGGGAACAGACGAAAACAGCTAATCCCGGTGGCAAGGCAAAGGCCTTTTGAGTGCCGGCAAGAAGGACATCAATTCCTAATGCATCAAAGGCAATCGGCACAGCCGTCATCGAGCTCACCGCGTCGATAATAAACATCACCTCCGGATATTTCGTCTTCAGCCCAGCGATTTCAGCCAGAGGGCTCATAGTGCCGGTACTGGTTTCGTTATGAATCAGAGTGAGGGCATCGAAGTGGCCTGTAGCCAATCGGGCATCGATTTGTTCGGCGCGGATAGGAGAACCCCAAGGAACTTGAAGAGCCTCGGCGTCCTTACCCAATTTTTTGGAGACATCGAACCATTTATCGGAGAAGGCCCCACACATGCAGTTAAGAACTTTTTTTGAAGTCAGATTGGTCAAAGCACCCTCCATAACCCCCCAAGCACTGGAGGTGGAGAGGTAAACCAGTTGTTGAGTTTGGAGCAAGGTTTGGAGTCGAGGTTGGATACCGGCGTAGAGGTCCTTAAACCCTTGCCCACGGTGTCCGATCATTGGGCGGGTCATTGCTTGAAAGGTTTTTGAACTGACCTCGACTGGACCCGGTATATGCAACTTTACATGTGCCATAGATGCGGGCGGTAGTTTCCGACGCTTGGGTGATGATTCAAGGGCGTATTTGGGGGTATTCGGAAAATGATGTCGTACAGAAGTAAAATTGGAGTGTGGATTGGGAGCGAGAGGAATTAAAAGAGAGACAAAGTGAGGCCCGTTTTCTTGACTTGCAAAGAGGAGGAGCCGATACCTGAAGCGACTTTATGATGTGCCAGTTCTGCAAGACCAAAGATGCGACGGTTCATGTGACCGAAATCGCTGACCAAAAGATCAAGAAAGTGGATGCCTGTGCGGCGTGCGCAAAGGAGAAAAACTATAATGACCCGACGGCTTTTGCCTTAGCGGACCATTTGCTTGGGCTAGGGGCCTCGCAGAAAATGGAGGAAGCTGCGGAGGCGTTAGGGACCCTGAGTTGCAGCCAATGCGGCTACACGCAAGCAGATTTCAAGAAGAGTGGACGGCTTGGATGCGCCCACTGTTATGAGGTCTTCGGCGAGGGTTTAGATTCTGTGCTAAAGACGATGCACAAGGACACTCAGCATCGAGGCAAGATGTTGGCAGGAGTGCAAAAGACCAACCAGAGTGTGCGAACTTTGGAGCGCTTGTCTAAAGAGTTACAAAAGGCAATTCAGAAGGAGGATTTTGAAACAGCCGCACAGATTCGGGATGAAATAAAGCTGACAAAAGCGGCCTCTTGATCGGAGATCGTAAACAAAGACGCCGATACTTGTATTTAATATGTCTATCATCGATTTTTTAATTCCGCCGAGTGAAGTCAGTCGCCGCAGCGGTCCACACGATAAAATTGTTCTCTCGAGTCGTGTGCGGCTTGCGCGGAATTTGCGTAGTATTCCCTTTCCTAGTCACTCAAAAAAGGCCGATCGACTCAAGGCATTTGAAGCCTTGATGCCGGTTGTGCGGGGGTTGGGTCAAATGGGGCCTACCGCGTTTTCGGAGTCGATGGATAAATTGCCTGCCCTTGAAAAGCAGTTGTTAGTCGAACGACACTTGATTAGTCGCGAACATGCCGCCAAGAACGCGGGGAGTGGTATCGTTCTAAACCGAGAGGAAAGCGTCTGTGTTATGGTCAATGAGGAAGATCATTTGCGCATGCAGGCCTTGCAACCGGGGTTACAGTTGCGACAGGCGTGGATGATCATTGACGGAGTGGATTCAGCACTTCAGGAGACAATTGAATTCGCTTTTGCGGAAAAGTACGGATTCCTTACTGCTTGCCCGACGAATCTTGGGACAGGTATCCGAGTGAGTGCCATGTTGCACCTTCCAGGGTTGGTGCTTGCCGAACAAATTAACCAGATCATTCAAGCGGTAAATAAGTTAGGACTGGCTGTTCGCGGCCTTTACGGGGAAGGGACGGAGGCTTTGGGTAATATTTTCCAAGTGTCCAATCAAATGACCTTGGGCGAGACTGAAAACGACATTGTTGAGCGTATTAACAAAGTGCTACTTCAGATTATTGAACACGAAGAGAATGCGCGATTGGCTCAGTTGGAGAAGAAGCCGGCGGTGCTTTTAAATCATATCGGTCGTGCCTATGGTGTCTTAGGAAATGCGTGGAGTATTTCCTCCAAGGAAGCGCTAAATTTGCTAAGTTTTATGCGCTTGGGGATTGATATTGGATTGTTTCGCGAGACCCCAAAGGCCTTGGTCGACGAATTATTTCTTCGCAGTCAACCGGCCCATTTGCAGTTAGCCCATCCGTTGCGAGAAAAGTTGGGATCGGATGATCGAGATTTGTTCCGAGCAGAGATGTTGCGGGAACGGATTGCGGGCTTCCCCAAGCCAGATGCGTCGTCTTTAAGGGGAAGCGGCGGTCCTGTTTCGGATAAGGGGGAGATTTAATGGGGCGTAGGGTTATCTCAGTCCTGAGACCCTGAGCCTATAGTACGTTGAAAATAGAGCAAAGGCACCGGTGAAACAGCGACTGGATCAGGCGTTAGTGGATCGAGGTCTTTGCGAAACTCGGACACAAGCGCAGAAGCGAGTGATGGCAGGTCAGGTGCGTTTGAATGGCCACCCGGCACTGAAATCAAGTGATACTGTGCGTGAGGGAGATCAAGTTGAGCTTCTTACTTCGGACCGCTATGTGTCACGCGGAGGGCATAAATTGGAATATGCCCTGAAGTTTTTTGACGTTGATCCCAGCGGATTGTGCTGCGCGGATATTGGTGCGAGCACCGGTGGATTTACCGATTGTCTTCTTCAACACGGAGCCTTGAGAGTTTATGCAATTGATGTTGGGCACGGACAGTTAGCATGGCGTTTGCGGCAGGACCCGAGAGTCGTGGTACTGGAGCGAACCAATGCCCGGCATTTGACATCGAATCTCTTTGGAGCGGAGAAGTTGTTTTTTGATCTGATCGTGGCGGATTGTTCTTTCATTAGTTTGCGGTTGATATTACCGGCGGCGGTTCCGTTTTTGCGCTTAGGAGGGCGGATTTTGGCATTGGTGAAACCTCAATTTGAAGCAGGGCGCGAGGCCGTTGATAAGGGAGCCGGAGTGATAACGGATCCCGATATTCACGCGGAGGTTCTCCGAGATCTGGAGTTGTTTGTCGGCTCAAACCTGCCAGAACTTCAGTGGGCAGGCGTTACCGAATCGCCCTTGCTTGGGCCTGCGGGCAATAAGGAGTTCTTGGCCGAACTACGGAAGAGACAATGAAGGAAATCGCTGATTCCATTCAAAGGGTGGGCTTAGTTGCAAATCCAGAAAAGCCACGGATCGCCGCAGTGGTGCGCCGTGCTTGCGTCTATCTGACTGAAATGGGCCGAAGTGTGTGTTGTGATACTGCGACTGCCGCTCTTGTGGGCAGTGAAATAGAGACATCGCTCGATGTCGCTTCCGTAGCCAATTGCTGTGATCTGATTTTGGTCTTTGGCGGTGATGGCACAATGCTGCGCATCGCCCGTCAAGCGGCAGGGCGCTCGGTTTCAATCTTAGGTGTGAATGCTGGGCACTTGGGTTTTCTCACCACGATCAAGGCAGGTGAATTGACTCAGGGATTAGCTGGAATTCTGCGGGGAGAATTTGAGATTGAAGAGAGGGTCTTGCTTGAAGCGACTATAAATCAGGGCGGAACCCAAACGACCCAGACCGCTCTTAATGACTTTGTGCTTAGTCGAGGGGCGGCCTCCCGACTGATCGAGGTGGAGGTGGAGGTCAACGGCGAGTTGCTCACTCGCTATCGATGCGATGGATTGATTGCCAGTTCACCGACCGGGTCCACATCTTATTCCTTGGCGGCGGGTGGAGCCATTGTGAGCCCCGATGCTGAGGTGCTCACCTTGACCCCCATTTGCCCACACACCTTGTCCATCAGGCCTGTGGTAGTAAGTCTGAATGCCGTAGTTAAGGTGACGCTTCTGAGCCGTCGTCAGATGGCTATTGTCGCGGCGGATGGGCAGCAGCAGACCAATCTGACGGGTGGCGATACGCTAATTATCCGGCGAAGTTCCAAGACTGTTCGTTTGCTTCGCCCTTTTAAAACTACGTTTTTTAGTACTTTACGCGCCAAGTTCGGATGGAATGGAAGTAATCTTTAGTTCGAGTCAAACGAACCACTAAGACCTGTCTTACTTCTGCCTCACTTACCTCCAACAAAATGGGAAAGGGACACAATACGGTCAAAAACCGCCTTTTCTAAGGGCATCACGCTGAGTCTGCTTTGACGGATTAAGGGCATATTCCCAGTCACTGCGTCTGCTTTTAAAGTCTCCAGACTTACAGGGTGCAAAAAAGTTTCCAACGCGGCGATATCCACTGCGGTCCAGTCTCTCTCAGTAGCCGTGGGATCTGGGTAGGCTTCCCGCACCACGGTGGCGATACCTACGACTTGTTTGCCTGTGACACTATGATAATAGAGAACAGAATCGCCGACGCTCATTGCCCTTAAACTGAGGCGGGCTTGAAAGTTTCGAACCCCGGTCCATGCGGTCTGGCCGTCGGTCAACAACTGTGACCACGGATAAGCCTCAGGTTCTTGTTTCACTAACCAGTGTTGTTTAGACATAGTGACAGACTGAAGGGGATCTGTATCCCCGCAAGTCTGCAACGCTGTGAGTCGAAATCTCCTCAACAAATCGAGTATCATTCGGCTTCAAGCCAACTCAGGAAAAGTTCAACATCCTTGGGTGTCTCAAGACGAACAAAGCCGTTATGTTGGGTTGATTGAGCAAATCCGTGCCTGTGATCATGCTTACTATGTGCTTTCGACCCCGACGATCAGCGACTTCGAATATGATCTTCTCTATCGTGACTTGCTCGAATTGGAGGCGGCGAACCCTGACTGGGTGACTCTGGATTCACCGAGTCAAAAAATCGGTGGAACTCCCAGTGCAGAGTTTGCGCGGATAGATCATTTGAGACCGATGCAATCGTTGGAGAAGGTCGAGGTCTCCAAATTTCCCGACTCGAAGATGGAACCTAATCGAGAGAAGCGGAGTCGTGAGCAAGATGAGGCAACCTTGGAGAAGTTGACGTCGTGGGAAGTGGGAATTCGAAAACAGGTGGGGCGCGATTCTGTTCCGCTGATTATGGAGCCTAAAGTGGATGGGGTTTCGGTGAGTGTGCATTATCGTTTTGGCAAACTTGTCCTTGGGGTGACCCGAGGCGATGGGCAGAAGGGGGATGATATCACCGCCAATATTAAAACCGTGCGATCGATTCCCTTGGAATTAAATTTAATCAATCCGCCCGCTTTGTTGGAGATCCGAGGCGAAGCCTATATGACTTTGGAGGATTTCAAGGCGATGAATACGGGCTTGGTAGTAGATGGAGAGAAGGCCGCTCCAAATCCGCGTAATGCGACTTCAGGAGCCTTAAAGCAACTCGATTGGCGAGTCACAGCGCAACGCCCTATTCGAGCAGTCTTTTATGCTGTTGGCGCTTGTGAGGGCATTCGTTTTGAGAGTCATTCGGAAATGCTTGAGCGATTTGCTGAGATGGGATTGCCCATCCAAAAGATCTGGTGGCGTTTTGCTAATATGGACTCGCTGTTGGCCGTATACCGAAGCGAGGTGGTTGCTGGCTATCAGGATGAGCACGATTTGCGCGGACGATTGTCTTATGAGATCGACGGGGTGGTAATCAAAGTGGACGCCTTTGCAGATCTGGACTGTATTGAAGACAAGCGGCGGGTTCCGGGCTTTGCTATCGTCCACAAGCCGATTCCTTGGATTACCCCAGCTGAAACCGTGCTGCGGGCCATTACCGTGCAAGTGGGTCGTACGGGAGTGCTCACTCCAGTGGCAGAATTAGATCCGGTTTTTGTGCAAGGATCGACCATTGCCCGCGCCACATTGCATAATGAGGATGAGATTCGTCGGAAGGATATCCGCATCGGCGATACTGTGGTGGTGCGTAAGGCGGGGATGGTGATTCCCGAGGTGTCGGAGGTCCTCCGTTTGCGACGTCCGGAGGGGACAGTCTGTTTTGATCTCGTGGAGCATTTAGAAGGTAAATGCCCTTCGTGTAAGGGGCCAATTATGCGGGAGAAAACCTCCGACGGACTAACTGATGAAGTGGCATGGCGCTGTCCTAATCATCAGGGATGTCCCGCTCAGAAGACGGCCCGCCTTAATTATTTTGCACATCGTCGTGCCCTCGATATCGAGTCCTTGGGGGAAACAGTCGCCGAAGCATTGGTAGGGAATGGCTGGGTCAACGAGCCTTTGGATCTTTTTGACCTGACCGTGGAGCGATTTGGGACATTAAATTTGGGCACTGAGACGGACCCTCGGATCTTTGGAGAGAAGAATGCGGCGAAGGTGATTGATGCGGTGACCCGTGCCCGAGAGCAACCCCTTCATCGATGGCTGATTGCCTTGGGTATTTCTGGTGTAGGCGAAGTGATGGCTCTCGAAATTGCTCGTCTCCACCTTGATCTAGCCGCAGTGGCGAGTTCAGAAATCCTCAATGGCATCGGGCGTTTCAAGGAGTTGCAAAACTTGATTGGATCAAAGTCAGCAGCGGAATTGCAGCCAACGCTTTGGGAAAAAGAAGAGCGACGATTGATGATTGAAACTTGTAAAGCGGAGATGGGAATTGTGGGGGATCGGTTAGTGGAACTTGGAGCCGCAGAAATGAGTGTGACTTGGTCGAAATTGCGAAAAAAGAAAAGTTCGGCTGTCCCTGAATATTTACCAAAGATCGAGTTTGTTGCGGCTGCAGCGATGAAGGAGTTTCTGTCATCTGAAGTTGGATGTCGGATACTAATTCGAATGAGAGAGTTAGGGATTCGACCGATATCAGAGAGCCGTTTATCCGGATCGGAGGAGGGGCTATTAAAGGGGAAGATTTTCGTTTTAACCGGTACCCTATTGGGAATGGCCCGGGATGAAGCGTCTCGAAGGATTCGAGAATTAGGAGGTAAGGTGATGGGATCAGTGAGTGGGAAAACTGATTATTTGATTGCGGGTGACAGTGCCGGATCGAAGTTAGAGAAAGCGAGGGAATTAGGTGTCCCCATTATTGATGAAGCCGGATTACTGCAGTTGCTAGAGGGGGGCCCTAGTGTCGAAAAGACGGCATCCACTGTGTCGAGCCCAGAGTAACTAGAAAAACTCTACGGCATCAGGTCGGAGCGGTACGAAGGTGGGAAAATAAGTCGGTACAGATTAACCTGTTAGAACCAAGAGCGACGATGAGCCAAGGGATTTCAGAGCGAGATTGGAAAATTTTCCGAGAGCTGTACACGATTGCTGAGGAGCGTTTGTGTGCGCGAATTTTGGCGGAAGCACGGGTGGAAATAGACCGTGAAGGGACAACAGCCGAGCAGCGGTATCGAGAATTATTGGGAGTTATTGACTCAGGTATGGCGGATTTGGAGCGAGGATTTGATGCGGCGGGTCGTTCCGATGCCTTCAGTCAGCTCGTGATTATCCATCATCTGGGATTGTTGACCGGAAGCGAGCTACGACGATTTTCTGCAGAAACACTGGCCTATGTTGAAGCCTATGGGCCGATACCACCCGAGTAGTAAATGAGGCGACACAGGTTGACGAAAGAGACTGGGTCCAAACTCAATCACGTTTAGAACCCCAATTTGAATAGGGAGCGGCAAGTTCGAACTGGAGAAAATGGTCGAATCGAATTTCTGTTCCTCTGCGCAGTGACCTCAGTGTGCAGCAATTTTTCTCTGATTCTTCTGTTTTCCATTTCATCTTTTATCGGAGTTATTGGATTCTTAAAAAATGCATCCCAAAGTCTTCGGTCAAAAAAAAGGTGGTCGACTTGGCTACTCCTTTTCTGGGCGGTGTGCGGGTTGGATGCGGTGCATGCTGGTCGTGCCGATTGGATGGGCGGCACGGTCCATGGCTCCCCTGAGCCACCCCCTAAAGTGCTGATTGAGCGTGTTTATCCGGTATTGGGTTTCCCGGATGCCGTTGAACTGCAGCACGAACCCGCCTCCGCCCGATGGTGGGTGCTAAGCCATAGTGGGCGGTTGGTCAGTTTTGCAGATCAACCGGAGGTGACTACCGTGCAAACGGCTTTGGAATTGCCCTTGATTTATCCGAAGATGATCCAAGCTCTTAGCTTTGCTTTGCACCCTGATTTTGCCACTAACCGATTTGTTTTTGTCGTTTATACAGTGAACGACGCTCAAGAGGATGGGTCACGACTTAGCCGGTTTCGGATGATATCGATGACTTCAACGCTCGTCGATCCCCTTTCTGAGAAAATTTTATTAACTTGGCGCTCGGGAGGCCATAACGGGAGTGCATTACGTTTTGGGTCCGACGGTTTTCTCTATATTTCCACCGGTGACGCCGGTTCACCTGAGCCGCCAGATCCGCTCAAGACCGGACAGAATCTGGATGATTTTTTAAGCTGTATTTTGAGGATTGATCCTGACAAAGCCTCCGAGGGGCGAGCGTACTCGGTGCCCTCGGATAATCCTTTTGTGAAGCGTCAAAACGCACGTCCTGAGATATGGGCTTACGGATTTCGCAATCCTTGGCGGATGGGTTTTGGACCCGATGGAGCCCTGTGGGTTGGGGATGTGGGGTGGGAGTTATGGGAAACCATTCACCGTGTGACCTCAGGATACAATGGGGGATGGAGTCGGATGGAAGGACCTCAAATTGTCTACGGTGAGATCCAACCTCCCACACCCGTACAGAGCCCAGTGAAATCGCTGCCGCACAGTGACTTTGCCAGCGTCACTGGGGGATGTTTTTATCGAGGAACAAATCTGCCTTGGATGTCAGGTGCCTTCGTCTATGGCGACTTTGAAACCGGTAAGATCTGGGCATTAGAGCAGGTGGATGTGCGCACGGTTTTGGATGAGGAACTTTGTGACACAGCTTTTAAAATTGTCACATTTGCTCCAGATTTAGCCGGTGAAGTGTATTTATTGGATTACGGCAAAGAAGGGGGGATTTACCGTTTAACCCCCAACCCAGTAACAGAGAAGCGCGGTACCTTTTCGCGTCGACTATCGAAAACGGGTCTCTTTGCGGACCTTCGTCTGCAAATGCCGGCGACGGGAGTTGTCGCTTACAGTATTGCAGCGGAAAAATGGTCGGATCAGGCGCAATCTCGACGTTGGTTGGCGGTACCTAGGGCAGGTGTGGTGAAACCCTTGATGGCTGCCGAATCCCAAGATCGTCGGTGGATTTTCCCTTCTGATTCGGTGTTGGTGAAAACGCTTTCTATCGAACGGAATATTGGTGGTGCTAAGTCACTGTGACCGGTTGAAACTCAGCTATTACATCAAGACGGCGAGGCGTGGCATGCCTATACTTATCGATGGAATGAAGCCGGTACGGAAGCGGATTTGGTGGGACAATCGGGAGAGACCGTAGAGCTCAAGATAGCAGATACCGCTGCTTCGGGTGGTGTTCGGCAGCAAGTTTGGAGGTTTGCATCCCGAGCGGAATGTCTGCGATGCCACAATCCCTGGTCGGGGCCTCCATTGGCTTTTAATTTCGAACAGTTAGATCAAACCCGCGTGGGCAATGAGATGGAACGGTTAACCCGTGAAGGCTTTTTGGCGGCCCATCCTGGAAGAGGAACCCTTCCCTCACTGGTTGATCCCTTTGACCGAGGCGCACCGTTAGAAGTCCGAGCTCGCTCATGGCTCCATGCCAATTGCGCTTCGTGTCACAGGTCAGGTGCCGGCGGCGCAGTGGCAGCCTATTTCAACCTCGATCGCCCTCTTTCTGATTCGCGATTGGTGGCTATTCAACCGGCACGAGGCACGTTTGGCATTGATGATGGGCGAATCATTGCGCCGGGTGAGCCGTGGCGTTCGATTGTTAATTATCGGATCAGCACCGAAGGGTCAGGGCCGCGCAACTTTTTTTCTGTAAAAGAGTCAAAGGCTGAATTTGGAGGTGGGGGTTGGTTGGTTGTTTAGGATTGGGATGGGTCGGAGAAGTAGGCGCGTCCGGTTTCCCACTCATCGGAGGTTTCCATGAGGATGGCGGTGAGGA
>SIAZ01000016.1 GCA_009695405.1 Pedosphaera sp.
TTCGTCAGACCTCTCGAAACCCTTCCCACTCTTTCTCGGAACCACTCGGTTCATTCCATCGAGCCGCAGACTGCCGTCGGTTTTTTTCCAAATTTTAATTTCAAACGTCACGTTTCAAAAAGCTCGGTTTTTGGAAGTCCCCTTAACGAGTACCCAGCAAGCGCAAGACTTCAGAATGCACTTCAGGCGCACAGGCTATGGCCGAGGTTGCCCCCATATGGTCGGCTGGGCGCCCCTGCCAATCTGTCACCTTTGCTCCAGCTCCCTCGAGAACAGGAATCAAGGGCAGTAAATCCCAAGGATTCATAATCGGATCAACCATGACATCGACCCACCCAGCACAGAGCATCAAGTAGCCGTAACAATCACCAAATCCACGGTACAGTCGAACAGCCTTCGTCAACGCCTCAAATCCTGCGCCCCCTTGGTATTTTGCCGGATAGAGAGGATCCGTGGTTAATAAGGTGGCTTCCGACACCGAGGGACATCGACGAACCCTTACCGGTGCACCATTAAGGGTTGTAGTGTGCCCATCCCCAATCATCAACTGACCGGTTACCGGTTGGTTGATGCAGCCTAGTAGGGGCTTTCCTCGGTGTAAAAGTCCAATCAAGGTCCCAAACAATGGGACCGTCAAAATAAAACTCTTGGTGCCATCAACAGGGTCCAGCACCCAAACAAATTCCGCGTCGCCCCGCTCGGTGCCGAATTCTTCACCCACAATGCCGTGCTCAGGAAATCGAGCCTTAATTCGCTCTCGCATCACTTGCTCCGCCCCTCGGTCAGCTAGAGTCACCGGAGAGGAATCACCTTTTAGTTCGAGCCCCATACCACGGGCCCCGTAAAACGGAAGAATCACCTCAGAACTCGCTTGGGCCAGTTCGTGAATAAAGGAAATATAAGGCCCCGTGTTCATACGTCGGAAGGAAGTTAACGGGGCGTTAGGGAGACGAACAAGGCTTTCATCAAATCGAAGAAACAGATCGAGGAATTTATCGCAAGACACAAGCCGCTGCGTCGCGACCCAATCGATCCGCTTCCCGCACCGGTGCGCGTAGGGTTGCCTGTCGACTCTGACCATCGGCAAAGACCTGAACACTCAACTCCAATTGATGTCCAAGAAGCCGAGCATAACCTGCAATCGGACTCTGGCAACCTCCACCAAAAGCTCTCAAAAAAGCCCGCTCTGCCGTCACCGCTTGACGAGTGTTAAAATGGTCCAATGCTGCCACCAAAGTACTGATTTCGGAATCATCAGACCGAACCTCTAAGGCCACCGCTCCTTGCCCAACGGCAGGCAGCATTTCTTGGGGTTCGAGAAACGATACTAAAATACCTTCCGGTGGCGGCTCCACGGCAGCGCGTGCAACCGGACCCAATCGGGGATTTATCCGCAACGCTCCGCCAGGACTGACATCAAAATTCAATCTCGCTAAACCTGCTGCCGCGAGAAGCGTTGCGTCCATTGCATCGTCCTTCATGAGTTTACCCAAACGAGTCCCTACATTACCTCGCATCGGGATGATCGACATATCTGGCCTCAAGGCTTGAACCGTGGCCGCACGCCGTGTGCTGCTAGTGGCAATAACCGATCGCTGCGGCAAACGTACCAATTTTAAACCTGCCGAAAATCCAGAGCGGATTTTCATACCGGGAGACCACTCAGAATGAGCCACACGTTGGCGCTCCACTAAATTGGTATCCCGGTAAAGCAATACGTCCCGAACGTCTTGACGTTGACCTACCGCCCCAATCATCAACCCCTCAGGAAGCTCAGTGGGAAGATCCTTCAGACTGTGCACGGCGATATCAGCTTGTCGCTCGAGCAAGGCCACTTCTAATTCCTTGGTGAAAAGCCCCTTCGGTAATGCCGCCCCCGGATTGGAGAGCGACGCCGTCTGCAGGGCATCTCCTGTGGTCCGGATAATTTCCAAACGAAAGGACCGTCGGGGAAAGGCCTGTTGCAGTTGTCCAAGAACCTGAGTGGCTTGAGCCAAGGCGAGGGCACTTCCACGGGTGGCGATAACGACGGGACGATCCGGTGACATGGAAAAATCAGGAGGCGTGAGAACGGAAACCAAAGGGAGAAAAACGGCGGCCCTCGACGAACTCAAGGGCTGTGGAACGAATTAGGGTCTCGCAACGGACTAATTCTTCACGTCGCAACTGTGATGCTGCATCGGCGACGGTTTGCAAATCATCGACATTGGCGACATACACATCGCGCAAGGCAGAGACTAAGGGGTCAATATCACGTGGCACAGCTAGATCGATCAACAAAAGCGGTCGATAGCCTCGGAGAACTATGAGCCGTTCGAGCCGCGGACGATCCAAAATATAGCCAGGAGATCCCGTCGCACTCACGACAATATCAACTCGGGTAAATGCCTTGTCCCAATCCTCGAAGCGAACGGCTTCACCGCTTAGTGCCTCTGCCAAGGAGGCGGCTTTATCGAAAGTCCGATTGGAAACGAAAATCTTTTTGACGCCTCGGCTTTGAAGTGCGCGTGCCGTCTTTTCGCTCGTATCACCGGCACCCACCACTAGTACATCGTGGCCGCTTAAATTATCAAAAATCTGTTCGGCAAGCTCCACGGCCACCGAAGCAACACTGGTGTTACCTCGTTGAATCTGAGTCTCGGTCCGAACTCGCTTAGCAACACTAAATGCCTTCTGAAAAATCCGATTCAACCCGCCACCAGTGAGCCCAGCGGTGAGGGCACCAGAATAGGATTTTTTGACCTGACCTAGAATCTCCGTTTCTCCAAGAACCATGGAATCCAACCCGGAAACGACTCGAAACAAATGTTCCAAGGCCGTTGTCCCAGTATGTAAGAAGGAAACCGCCGATAGATCGCCGACAAACCGACGATCGTTCCCCAAGAACTCGCGAACATGCCGCGCTAAAGGCGTCGGATCCCCTTGACCAACGGCATAAATCTCTACGCGGTTACATGTTGAAATAACCACTGCTTCAGACACACATCCCGCAGCAATCAACCGACCGCCCGCCGCGACGGCATCTGATTCCAGAAATGCTAACTTCTCCCGCACTTCGACAGGTGCACATCGATGGCTTGTACCGGCGACAATCAACGACATCAGAGGGAAGGGATGACTAGGTTGCGGTTATGCATCTCGGAAAGCATATAGACCCCCCAGAAGGTCAACATAAGTATAGCAAAGCCAATCACCGCACCCCAAGCGAGGCGCCGCCCCCGCTGTTGAAAGCGCCAAGCACCAATAAGAAGAGCGCTGTAGACACTCCAAGTCACGAGTGAATAAATAACAAACGGATCGGGAACGAACCACTTGCCTCGAGCTTGTAAGAGGTAAAATGAACCGGTCATCAAGCCGGCCGACAAGAAAGCCAATCCAGCGCAAAGAAGACGTATCGAAGTGACTTCTAAACGAGCAATCGGGGGCAACAAAGCGAACAAAGCACGTGAAGTATTAAAGCGGAGGTTATGCTCTTGACGCAGGTACATTCCCGAAGCCATTGAACCGAGCCCGAATGCTCCGTAAGCCAACAAGACAAGAGCGGCATGGATAGGACCCCAATTACTGCTAAAATCAGGTTGCGACCCTCGATGCCGATCTAATGCTGGCATTAAAGCAAAGACGCCTAAGACCAGTAAAACTGGCGAGGCAAAAGCCCCAAGAAATCGAAGTCGACTGAATCCGCCCAAAACAGCATAGGACGCTGAAATCGTCCATGCGACAAACATAGTCGCCTCGAAGAGATTAGTAATCGGACAACGTTCAAGGCTAAATCCCCGTCGAAACATCGCGGCGGTATGCAGCACCAATCCCGCCAACATCAGGACATAAATAGCGCGATTATCCTGACGAAAGCCCCGGCGCCAGATCAGCACAGCAAAAATGGCCGCCGCCGCGTAAACCGCGACAGCGAAACCAAAAAGCAAACGATCCTGAATAACGATCACAGTCTAATCTTAAATGAAAATGGCCCGACCGGTCGCTAGGACTGTCGGAAGTATCGAGCCCTATCCAATCAACTGATGCCTCTAATGATTAGTTCTTTTTGACCCGAATATTCCTGTAATGAACAATCGACTTCGGATCATGCGCCTGAAGGGCGATGGTTCCAGCGTTCAGTTTGCGCTCGAAGTCCTTACCAGGTCGGCGTCCAGCTTCCTCAGTGTAGTTATTGACCAATTTGCCGTTCAGATAAATTTTAATATTCCCACCCTTCACAATCACATGATGGGTATACCATTCATTATCGCGGACAATTCCCTTCGTTGTCTCCTCTTTCACATCCTGTACGGAGTAAATACTGCCCGACTTCCTCCAGTCGCCCTGAGTCTGATTCACTTGAGTTTCATACCCGCCCCAAGGCCAACCTGAATCCTGATACTTGGTGTGGATATAGATACCGCCGTTTGAGCCGGGACCTGTCTTTACGTCCACCTTGAGTTCGAAATCTTTAAAGGGCTGCAGTGGCCCAACATAAAAATTATGGGATCGCCCGCCCTGAGCCCGAAAGGATTTCTCGTCGAGGGTCCAAGCTTTCGGGTCTTCATTAACCTTCCAACCTTCCCAACTACCGTCGGAAATAAGGGTGAAACCCTCGGAATCAACAGACCCGATGGAACCTGGCGGCAGAGTAGCAACAGAGCTTGTGGAACAACCGGTAAGAATCGCGGCCGCTACGATACAAATAAGAGAATTTTTTTCCATAATGACACAACGGAATTGGACGAGACCCAATGCTATCTGGAGAAGGCTAGTTGGGCAAACTGGAATTCAGTCTAAACGACAGATTGCTCAATGCCACAGTTCCGGTTGAAATACCTCCCAGCGTGTCTGACCTACACAAATCCGGAAATAAACGACCGAGAATCCGTTGGGCCCTCCCCTTTTCCCTTGGAGCCTGGTTTCCATTTACTGGAAGCGGTGTCGCCCGCTTTGCCAACGCGCCCATTTGGCGAACCCTTTGTGTTCTGGCTCTCTTTGCTAGCTTCACTGCCTCTTCTCTGGTTCAGGCCCTGCAAACTGTGGCTTGGCCGGTTCTTCTAAGAGCAGCAAAATCTTTCCCTGAATCCTCTGTTTCTCTGTCGGCAGGCCAACTCAATTGGGGCTCCGATACCTCTCAACTCCTCGCCGATAGCCCTCAATTCGGTATCGCTTTTCTTGGCACAAACGCCCCACCCATCGGTCGCACTGCCGATCTTCAAATTGAACTAACCCCAAATGATCTGCGGTTCGCCGGTATCGCCGGATCCGTCCGATTCCCTTGGCCAAGTACCCTGAAGCTGTCTACGACTCGAAGAGAAACGGTGGCCGCTTGCGAGGCTTGGTATTCGCCCCTTCTGGTGATGCTCTGGTTTGCAACTGCTTTCCTTGGGGCTGTAATCGGGATCATCTCGGCTGTTCTGATTGCTCCCCTCGTGTGGCTCTTAACCACACTTCTCCGGCGACAGATCAGTCTTGGGGGCAGTTGGAAACTCGGTATTGCAGCAACGCCTGTGGGACATCTGACCCTCAGCACCGCTCTCCTGACCTACTCACTGCGGTTTCTTTCTTGGCCTGCCTTACTGGTTGCCATTGCCTGCCATATTGTACTGGTCTGGGTATGGACACTCTGGGCCGTTTTTCACTGCCCAATTCCTCAGAAAAACACTGAGAAGCAACCGCTTACCAATCCCTTTCAGCCCTCTACCTCGGCGCAGTCAACAATGCCCTCAAAAAAGAAGCGAAACCCTTTCGGATTCCGCTGACTCCTCCAGCGCGACCCCTTCGCCGCGATCTTCCCCTTACTTAGTCGGTTCAGGATCAATCCGAGCGCCCATTTTCTTAAGATCTTCAGTCTGTTTTTGAGAAACCTTGTTCAGCGAATTGCCCTTCAAATAGAGACGAACAAACGGTGCAAACGAACGAGACCCCGCAAGATCATTAGTCATCCACCCATAAACCGACCCCAATTCACGGACGCGGTTACCTGTCAAATTAATGTAGTAGGGTGCCCGCAATCCTGTGAGGGGTGAAATATCCGAAATCCGGTTTCCAGCCGCCGAGAGTGTAGAGAGGCTGCGTAGACGATTGAAACCATTGAGGGAGTTGACACGGTTACCATCTATATAAACCGTCGACAATCGTGTGAGATTCGTCAAAGCAGAGATCGATGAGACTCGATTTCCCGACAAATAAACTGAGGCCAGATTACTCAGGGAACCCATAGGGGTAATATCGCCAACTTGATTATGGGACAACTCCACATATTGGAGAGCGGCGACCGTGGCCAACGGGCCCACGTTCTTAACCAAATTAGAGGCTAAATTCAGGGACTGAAGTTGCTTCAAACTGGCGAGTGGACCTATGTCAGCAATACGGTTGCCGGGAATTTCTAACAGCGCCAGAGAACGGCAGTGCTGCAGCCCTGCCAGATTTGTAATTCCAACAAAGGGGGCGGATACGGTCGAAACCGATCCGACATCTGCGGCGGTCAACGGGACTTTCGACCCGCGTTTAGCAAACACCTGTTGACGCACTGCGTCCTCCAATCGGCTATCGGCAAAAATTGAAACAATTACCGGCGCATTGGTTGGTGACTTGCTCGGCGCATTAGTGGTTTCGGCGGAATGCAGGCTCAGTGAAAACACCGCCAAACAGGCTGATCGTAAAAGGAGGGTGATCTTTCTCATGGACTTGGGTTTGATCATCGACAGACCACCCTAAAGGTGGAAGCCATTTCGTCAATTGACTGCTCAATACTTTCACTTTTATTTCACTTTTAAACGGCCGTAGCCTCTCAGCCTCGGTTCTTGAGCCCCATCCGCCTTTCATCTTAAGGTTTCAACTTGTCCGTGCACCCCCTTTTCAAAACCAGTTTTTGCTTTTGCTGGCCTTAGCCCTCATCTGGGGATTCCCAATCTTGGCCGAAAATTCGGTGATCAGAACGGTCCTCGCTTCCGCCCTCGAAGAACCTATTGCCCTCGATGTCGCCGCCAATGGACGTGTTCTGATTGCAGGACGACGGGGGCAGATTCTCAGTTGGTATCCGCAGGGATCTCGTCTGGAAACGAATGCGGTTCTCTCGGTATTTAGCGGTCCGGAAGATGGTATTTTAGGCCTCGCACTTCATCCCGACTTTGTCACTAACGGTTGGTTCTTTCTTTATCATTCGACCCCTGGAATTATCGAAAATCGCCTCTCTCGTTTTACCCTCACAAGTAACGGTGTCTCTCTCGTCTCGCAAAAAATACTCCTTCGAGTTCCTACCCATATTCCAAAGCCAAATCACTCGGGCGGCAGACTTGGATTCGACGGTGATGGGAATCTTTATTTATCGACCGGTGACTACACCTACGCTCATCAATCCAACGGCTATGCGCCGCTCGACCGACGGCCTGGAAAAGAACTGAACGATTCCGAACGAACGGCGGGCAACACCTTTGATCTCCGAGGCAAGATCCTACGAATCCACCCAGAAGAAAACGGCACCTATACCCTTCCCGCAGGAAACCTTTTTCCAACTGGAACTCCGACAGCACTCCCTGAAATCTATATTATGGGTTGCCGTAACCCTTTTCGATTCTCGATAGATCGACAGACCGGTTGGCTTTGGTGGGGCGATGTCGGCCCGGACGCTCTAGTGGCCTCCTCCGAGCGCGGCCCTGCGGGATTTGATGAATTCAACCGAACTCGCTCTGCTGGCAACTTTGGTTGGCCGTATTTTAACGCCGACAATCGCGCCTACTCCCCACACAATTTTGAAACTGGCTCCAACGCACCGCCCTTCAATCCAGAAAGACCAGAAAATACCTCCCCCAACAACACCGGACTGCGCACGCTCCCTCCAACCCGTCCAGCCACGCTTTGGTATCCGCCGGGTTTATCCACCCGATGGCCACAACTAGGGTCAGGTCCACGCTCAGCCATGGCAGGCCCTATTTATCACTTCGATCCGACACTTAAATCCTCCCGTAAACTCCCTGCACACTTCGATGCTGCCGTGTTTCTCTTTGATTGGGAAAGGGGCTGGATTCTTGCCCTCTGGATGGATTCATCGGAACAACCGAGTCGCCTAGAACCGGTAATTCCCAGCGCCCATTTCAAACGACCAATAGGCCTGCAAATAGGGCCCGATGGCGCCCTCAACGGACTCGAATGGGGTAGCAACTGGGCCAACAATAAAGATGCTGCCCTTTTTCGAATTGAAACATCTCCCTGACAGACTTCCTCGCTCTACCTCGGGTCAGTCCTTCACATTGTTCTCTCTTCTGACTAACCTCAAAAAATGCTATTGGTCATCGACAACTACGACTCGTTCACCTTCAACCTAGTTCAATACCTAGGTGAAATGGGCGTCGAGATGCAGGTGCACAGAAACGACCAGATTGAAGTGACGGAGGCTTTGGAGCTTCGCCCTGAACGAGTTCTGATTTCACCCGGCCCCTGTTCACCACGCGAAGCAGGACTCTCCAATGACCTCATCCGAGCCTTTGCCGAACGGCGCGTTCCGCTGCTCGGAGTGTGCCTCGGACACCAATGTATCGCCCACACCTTTGGTGCCAAGGTTGTGGTTAACCACCGTATGATGCATGGCAAAACATCCCCAATTTTCCATGACGGACGAGATCTCTTCGAAGGAATGCCCACGCCCTTTGACGCCACTCGCTACCATTCACTCGTTGCTAAACGGGACACCCTTCCACCGGAACTTATTGTCACCGCTTGGACCTCTGAAGACGAGGTCATGGGCATCAAACACGTGGACCTTCCCATCTGGGGCGTACAGTTCCATCCGGAAAGTATTTTGACCCAAGAGGGACGAAGAATTCTAGCCAACTTTCTAAAGTTAGGTGGGCTCAGTCTTTTCTAACGCCCACACACCCAACCTACCAGTACGTCGTCTATTTAGATGAAAGCAGCTATTCTTAAGGGACTTAACCAACTCGTCATCGATACGGTTCCTCAACCGATCGCCGGTCTCGGTGAAGTCCTTGTCCGGCTTCAAGCGGCGGCACTGAACCATCGGGATGTCTGGATCAAAACAGGCCAATACGCTGGGGTACATTACCCAATTATCCTTGGGTCGGACGGGGCTGGAATCATCGTCGAAGTAGGCTCAAATGTAGACACCGTCTGGATAGGACGAGAGATAATCATCAATCCAGCCTTCGACTGGGGACACTCTGAAAGGAGTCAGGAGCCTCAATTTAGCATTCTTGGACTGCCAAAAAATGGGACTTTTGCTGAGTACATCACTGTTCCACTCAGCCAAATCGCCCCGAAACCAAATCACCTTTCTTGGGAAGAAGCGGCATCCTTACCCCTCGCCGGAGTCACCGCCTACCGAGCACTCTTTAGTCGAGCTCACTTGCAGGCTGGGGAGAAAGTACTCATCAACGGCATCGGTGCGGGTACTGCCCTTTTCGCACTTCAATTCGCCGTCGCAATCGGAGCCCTGCCTTCTGTTACCTCGAGTTGTAACGACAAATTAGCCCAAGCCAGCGGACTTGGAGCAAAAGCTGGTTGTCTCTACACACTGGAGGACTGGCATATCGATTTTGGCCGCCATCACGGCCCATTCGATGTGATCGTCGACAGCGCAGGCGGAGCAGTATTTGATCACCTGATTGATCTCGCTTCTTCTGGCGGTCGTCTGGTCTTTTTCGGTGCCACCCGCGGGAATCCATCAGAGCTCGCAATCCGCAAGCTGTTCTGGCGACAACTATCTCTCTTGGGAACAACGATGGGCAGTCCAAGCGACTTCACTGCAATGATTGATTTCGTAAAAACCCACGACATTAAACCAATTATAAGTGATGTCTTTACACTGGACACCCTAAGTGTCGCCTTCAGTTGTATGGAACAGGGTAAACAGTTCGGCAAACTGGTAGTTCGTTTGTAAGGCACGAGCTTCTGGATAGTCTTCCATTGATGAGGCAAAAGGAACGTTCGAAGGTAAATGAACATAAAAAAGCGTGGACTCTGTCCACGCTTTTCTGTTTCGGAAATTTTCCGAACCAACGCTTACTGAAGGGTAATTTTCTCGCCCTTTTTCAAGGTGACGATGGCCTTCTTGTAATCGCTGCTCTTACCCGCATTCTTGGTCTTCTGACGACGAGCTTTTCCCTCGTAGTTAGCTGTGTTCACGCGAAGCACCTTCACGTTGAACAACTGTTCGACAGCCCTTTTAATTTCGGGGGCTGAAGCACGGCGGTCGGCGAGAAAGGTAAACTTATTTAACTTCTCCGACTGAATCGTAGCCTTCTCGGTGACACGGACCGTTTTAATGACATCAAAAGCAATCATAGAGTTCCTTTAGGGTTACTTGCTTAAACGTGCTTCGACGACTTCGAAACCAGCCTTAGTGAAGACCAGTTTGTCATATTTAAGCAGGTCATAGGTATTGACCAGCAAACCATTCTTCAACTCGACGCCCGGAAGATTCCGACCGGCAAGGAAGGCATTTTTATCGGCCACACCAACCACAACCAAATTAGTGTTTCCATTCAATCCAAGGGTCTGTAACAAACCAGAAAACTGCTTGGTCTTGGGAGTCGTGATACCTAGAGAATCCAGAACTATCACGTCGCCAGATTTTAGGCGTTCGGACAAAGCCTTGCGCAAGGCAAGTTCCTTGACCTTTTTATTCACTTTCTTGGAAAAATCTCGGGGTTTAGGACCGAAAGTGACACCGCCGCCCCTCCAAAGAGGACTACGGAAGGAACCAGCACGAGCACGTCCAGTGCCCTTTTGGCGCCACGGTTTTTTGTTAGAACCTTGGACTTCGCCCATGGTTTTGGTGCAAGCGGTGCCACTACGTTGTCCCGCAGTGTAGGCAACCACAGTATCATGGACGGCTTGAGTGCCACGCCCGTTAGTCACGATCTCAAACTTGACGTCGAGTTCGCCGGCAACATTGCCTTTAGAGTCTTTAATGGGAAGTTTCATCGGTCGGTCTCTTTACTTCTTCTTGGCGGCAGCGCCGGCCTTCTTTTCCACCTTCTTGGCGGCACTCTTAGCAGCAGCATCGGTCTTCACCTTGATCCGTGCATCGGTGATCTGCTTCAATCGAGCTGAATTGTTCGAAATCTTCTTGGCTTCGCGAATAATGCAATAATCACCCTCGCTACCGGGGAAGTTCCCCTTAATCAGCAACACATTGTCCTCAGTTCGAACCTGAATCACTTCTAGATTCTGAGATGTGCGCCGCACGACACCCATATGGCCGGGCATTTTCATTCCACGCATAACCGTACCTGGGAACAAGCGCTGACCGATCGCGCCTGATCGACGGTGCCAACCCTTGGCTCCATGCGTGGCGTCGCCACCCTTGAAAGACCAACGAGCAACAACACCTTCAAACCCTCGGCCCTTGGTGACACCAATGGCGTCAACAAAATGGCCAACAGAGAAGAGTTCAGCCCCGACGAAATCACCTGACTTCACCTCTTTGCTGAAGTCGCGAAATTCACGAATACGTTTTACTCCCGAGATAACAGGCTGTTCACCCTTCTCGCCGAGGGCATCCACCTTGACCCCATTTCGGGCCAAATGGCCAACAAGAGGCTTGGCAAGACGCCCTAACTTCTGGTCGCCGTAGCCCAGTTGAACGGCGTTATAGCCATCCTTCCCGTTCTTGGTTTTCACCTGAAGAACGCGGTTGGGGCCGACATGAACAACGGTGACTGGTACCAGCACACCGTTCGCGTCATACACACGGGTATGGCCGACTTTGAGTCCAATGATTCCAAGAGGCATGGGAGAAAAAAGTTAGATCTTAATTTGAATGTCCACGCCAGCAGGAAGGTTGAGCTTCTTGAGCTCATCCACCGTCTTGGCCGTCGGATCGAGAATGTCGAGGAGCCGCTTATGTGTCCGCTGTTCAAAAGACTCTTGAGCCTTTTTATCAGCGTGCGGAGAACGACCAACGGTCACCCTCTCGATTTTAGTGGGAAGCGGAATGGGTCCGGCGACACGAGCCCCAGATCGTTTGACGGTCTCGACGATTTCACTCGCAGAGGCATCAATGATCCGGTGGTCGTACGCTTTAAGACGGATGCGGATACGTTGTCCAGCCATACAAAGAACAGTTTAAGTGGTTAGTGATGGAAAATTTAGTTCAACTACGGGCAGCCGGTTTCTTTTTGGCCGCGTCCATTATTGTAGAAAGCACGCTGTTTGGAACCTGCTCAAACGCCGCAGGTTCCATACTGTAAGAAGCTCGCCCCTTGGACAATGAACGGATCGCCGTTGCATAGCCAAACATTTCTGCGAGAGGGACCTGAGCATTCAATACTGTCTGCCCATTCTTGGCATCAACTCCTTGAATCATTCCTCGACGACGATTCACGTCACCCAAGATGTCGCCTTGATACTCGTCAGGCATAGTAACCTCTACCTTCATAATCGGCTCAAGAAGGATCGGACCCGCCTTTTCAAAGGCATTTTTGAGGGCAAAAATACCCGCCATCCGGAAGGCCAATTCATTGGAATCGACCTCGTGGAAGGATCCATCCTTGATCGAAACTTTGATATCGATCACTTGGAATCCAGCGTACACACCCGACTTGATCGCCTCTTCAATGCCGCTCTTAATCGCCGGAATAAATTCACGGGGAATGGTGCCGCCGACCACGTTATTCTCAATCTCGACGCCTTTACCCTTTTCGTTGGGTTCAACATCAACAATCGCATGGCCGTATTGCCCCTTACCACCCGACTGACGGATAAACTTTCCTTCACCCTCAGCCGCCTTCGTGATGGTTTCACGATAGGCGATCATCGGGGCTCCGGCATCGGCCTCTACTCGGAATTCCCGTTTCAAACGGTCTCGGATAATCTCCAGATGGAGTTCACCCATTCCGGCAATAATTAACTGACCGGTCTCCTCGTTGGTAAAGCAACGGAAGGTTGGATCTTCCTCCGCCAAGCGTTGCAAACCTTCTGACATTTTGTCGCGGTCTGCCTTGGTTCTCGGCTCGATAGCCATACTGATCACCGGCTCTGGGAAGGTCGGCGGTTCCAGCATGATGTCGTAAGACTCATTACAAAGCGTGTCGCCTGTGGTAATGTTGCGCAATCCTACCAAGGCCGCGATATCACCCGAATAGACACTGTCCACGTCTTTGCGTTCGCTACCTTGAATCACCATGAGCCGACTCACCCGTTCACGACGACGCGTACGAGGATTATAAATTGTATCCCCTTTCCTCAACTGGCCCGTGTAGACGCGGAAGAAGACTAACTTACCCGCAAATGGATCGGTCCACAACTTGAACGCAAGCGAACAGAAGAGGGAATTGTCATTAGGAGGCACCTCGATTTTGGCCTCTTCTTCAGGGACATGACCAGTGGCAGCCGGAATGTCCAATGGCGACGGTAAATAATCGATTACTGCGTCGATCAGCGTCTGAACCCCCTTCTTTTTAAAGGCCGATCCGCAAAGAACGGGAATCATCTCAATCTTGCAGGTCAGGCGCCGGATGGCTTCCTTTAAGACTGCCGGTTCAATGGGCTTTGACTCGAGCACCAATTCAGCAATCAGATCGTCCTTGTTGGAGACGGCATCGATGAGTTCAAGCAACGCTTCTTCCGCCTGATCCTTGTAATTGGCAGGAATATCCTGCACTTCGTACTTAAGACCTTCGGTGGTCAGATCGCCTTCGCCCCAGACAACAGCCTTCTGATTAACGACGTCGATAATGCCAGCAAACTTGTCTTCAGCGCCAATGGGCAACTGAATTGGAAAAGCATAGGCCCCTAATTTCTTGCGCATGTCATTTAGCGCATTAGCAAAATTGGCTCCGGTACGGTCCATCTTATTGACGAACGCAATCCGAGGAACATTGTATTTTGTCGCCTGACGCCAAACGGTTTCGGACTGAGGTTGGACACCGGCCACACCACAGAACACGGCAACCGCACCATCCAAAACACGCATCGAACGTTCTACTTCAGCCGTGAAATCGACGTGACCCGGGGTATCGATGATATTAACACGATGAGCCAAAGCCTCGCGGGACTTGTAGAGTCCTTCATCCTTTTTCTGAGTCCAAAAGCAAGTCACCGCTGCTGAGGTAATGGTGATGCCACGCTCTTTTTCCTGCTCCATCCAGTCGGTGACCGTATTTCCATCATCGACATCACCAATCTTGTGAATCAAACCCGTGTAAAAAAGGATTCGTTCAGTCGTTGTGGTTTTGCCAGCGTCAATGTGTGCGGCAATACCGATATTACGAGTCCGCTCTAAAGAATACTGCCGCGCAGGAGAATTTAGGGTGGGATTTATGACAGAAACGTCGTCCATGTGGTCAGAGAAAAAGAAGATTGTTGGAGATGAAAAGGCCCCGATGAACCATCGGGGCGCTCTTTTAATGACCTACTACCAGCGGAAATGAGCGAAAGCCTTATTAGCCTGAGCCATCTTGTGTACGTCATCCCGTTTACGGATCGCGCTTCCTTGGCCTTGATAAGCTTCAAGAAGTTCTGTGGCCAATGCGTCACGCATCGGAACACCCTTACGAGCATCAGCGTAATTAACTATCCAACGCATCGCGAGGGATGTCTGACGATCGGAAGTAACCTCCATTGGCACTTGGTAGGTGGCACCACCTACACGTCGAGCTTTGGTCTCGATCCGAGGTTTGGCATTATCTACAGCCCGTTGAAGGACTTCGATAGGGTCAACCCCAGGCGATTTCTCAGCAAGAGTTTCAATAGCACCATACACGATACGACGTGCGGTGTTCTTTTTTCCGCTGAACATCACGGTATTCACAAGTCGGCCGACGAGAACACTGTTGTACTTGGCGTCCGCGATGATGGAACGTTTTACGGCTTGGCGACGGCGCGACATAGAAAGAACGAATCGTTAAGTGAAAAAGAAGGGTAGAGACGTGGAAATTATTTCTTAGGAGCGGCACCTTTTGCGGCAGCACCTTTGGCAGCCTTGGGACGCTTGACGCCGTACTTGGAACGGCTAACTCGGCGTTTCTCAACACCCGCTGCGTCAAAAGTACCACGGACAATGTGGTAACGAACACCTGGAAGATCCTTCACTCGACCACCCCGAACCAGAACGATAGAATGCTCTTGGAGATTATGGCCTTCGTCAGGAATGTAAGCGATCACCTCGAACCCGTTGGTCAAACGAACCTTCGCAACTTTGCGCATGGCTGAGTTTGGCTTCTTCGGAGTACGGGTCATGACCTGCAGACAAACTCCACGGCGGAATGGAGCATTCTCCAAGGCCGGTGACTTCGACTTGTACTGGATCTTTGTGCGACCCTTGCGGACTAGCTGATTAATCGTGGGCATTGATGCCGGAAAGTTTACTGAATCGTCGGATTGACGGAAACAGGAACGAAGAAACTACCAATCAAGCTCTTATGTGCAATAGGATTTTTCAGAAAAATTATTTTCGAGGTTTTACGGGCCTGTTTAATCACGTCGGAAAGTCAGGATCGGCATGTCGCGCGACCCGACCCGACGAACCAAGGCTGTGAACCGCCGATGCAGAGGGCCCAATCTCGCCTCGACCTGAATCTCAAAAGTGGAGCTTGATACCGAAAAAGTAGCCATTGGGGTCGCTTGATCCGGCGCTAAAGGTGCTCCTTGGAGCCGAGCAATTTCACCCATGCTGCGGGCCGGAGTGTCGTCCCACGTGCCCTCCTGCTGGTCCAAACCCGATCTCTGTTCAACGATATTGCGCGCCATATTTTCATTACCGCCACAGGCCAAAACTAAGACAGAAAACGGAGCGGTATTGATGTTAACCTGTCCAGCAGAGATCGCGCAGAAAACGTCAACCAACCCTACAGTGCCCGCCACGCTTTGGCCTAGATCGGTTACTTTGCCAAATTGAGCTGTTCCCAGTGCTGAACCGGTGCCAACTCCACGTCCCCGCGGTCCCCAGTAGAGTTCAGGGGTTATTCCACGTATTTTGAGTAACTCAGAAATATCATCGATCGGCCCATTCTTGGCGACATACGGCGGGTCCAGTCCTAGATAAAAATCGCTCTCCGCCGAAGCCCCCGGGCCTGATTGATCATCTGGATCTACCCAATCACGGATAGCTGTAACACTATCCGCCGAATCGGTCCCAACGGCGCCACAGATTTGGAGAATCAATTCAAGAAGCTTTGGACTTCGTTGAGCGACCGTATTGATGTTGAGCTTTCGATCTGTATCGATGATGTGAACGGAGATAGTGCCATCACCCAAGGGCACATCGATCAGGGAAACTCCTTCAAAGACATTTTCTAGAAGGTTGGTAGGGCCCGGGCCACCTGCCCAAAACTGATTCAATCCATCATAGGCCTGCTCCCCTGGAACTTGTCTTGAGATCGAAAGTACCCACTTTGCCATCTCGACGCCGGAACGTCCCATCCATTCTAAATCACCCTCACTCTGTGTCCTCATCGCCAAACGCCCTTCAATACGCATGGTATAGGCAAAGGCACCCACAATGACGGCCATCGCAAAAACCATGAGCATCACCACCAGCAACGCCACTCCTCGGGCCCTAACTGAATTCCTTACTATCGTCATTGGGTCCTCAATAAACCTTGTGCCTCACGCGGAACAGCAACGGTGGGCAAGCGCACGATTCGAGTCACCCGCTGGGAGGGTTCATTTAGCCGGAGACTTTTTCCAAAGCCCAATGTGACTCGCACAATAACCGGCAGTTGGTTGGTGGACATCCACTCGGTAGCAAAGTCTCGCTGCTGCGCATCCCAAAATTCTAATTGAAACAGGCTCACATCTCGGGCCAACACGGTAGTTGAAGGTTCCCCACCCATTTCAAGATTGGCCAACAGAGAAGTCTGGTCGACGACCAAATCAGTTCCTCCAGGCGGAACGTAAAAACTAACTCGTCGAATTTTCTCCCCACCGAAAATGCCACTCCCAGGAAAAGAATCTGACAGATCGGCAGCGAAACTAATCGCGGCAAACTGCCCAGACGTTTCTGCCTGAAAGAAATAAAGCTTCGGATTCCCAGAGAAGAGGGTCGCGGAGACGAGAGCATTCTCTAGCGTCCGCATTGCCATCCGAGCCCGCTGTGCTTCGGTGGTAGATCGAATAGCCGAGCGCGTACTCTGGATGATCAATTTCCACGTCGAATGAAGTGATGTGATGATAATGGCAAACATCAAAACTGCGACCATGACTTCCAACACCGTGAAGGCAGGTTCGTCAGCCTTGCGGAGCCTTATCCTCATTAGCGTCCGATTCCTTTGACATAGTCTTTAGGGAAATAGAGGACGCTCAGCCGTCGTTCGGTAGTTACTCCACCACCGCTCACCGTGAAGTCAGCCCTAAATAATCCATTGGTGCCGACTTCAGAAACCATTCGGGACCATCGGTACCCTGGATACAGCGTGCCAAAATCACCCGAATCGGACATCTCCTCCATTCGATTGGAAATAGACAACTCAGCAGCTAGACTACTCGCATCAACCTCAATTCGATTCAAGATTTTTGCCGACTTTAGCCCCGCCGAACAGACGTTAATAAATCCAAAAAGTGCCAGTGCCAAAATAGCTGAAGCGACGGCTACTTCGATGAGGGTAAATCCTCGCCGCCGGCCTAAATGCAGTTCGAAGTTCATCGGATATCCTCGATACTAAGCCGCGCCGTAATGACCTCAAGGATGAGCCGTTTAATTTCGCTCCCACTGCGCAAGTGAGTGAGTTCTCCGACCATAGAGTCACAGGTACCGTTGGAAAAAAAGCGGATAGCCGCTAGTTCGGAAAACATCATATTCTGAGAATTTACAGTCAGCTTTCGAAAAGCCACTTCCGAATCGAGCGCCGCATGAAAGGGAGGCTTCCCCGAACGTTCAAGAGTGTCCCTCTGATGCATGGCTTCAAAGGACGCGAGCGAAACACCATTAGTCGCACCCATCACGCCTTCCGGTGCAGGCTCAACCAAGATCTCCCCAACTGCCCCGTAAATTACCACCTGCATCGGGCGATTCCCTAAAATAGCCTTCGACCGAGCCTCATTACAGGCCTCTTCGATAGCATCCAACGCCCGCACCATGGGAGATTTCTTCATCCCCATCAATCGAGGCACTGCCACAAACATCATGACTGAAATCAACATCACCGCCACCAGCAACTCGACGAGAGTAAACCCCGCGACTCCAATCCGGCCCGAGGATCGAATAAAAGGGAATTCTCTCATGATTTACCGTGTCGCTATACTTTCAGTGATCTTAAACATGGCAGACATCACTCCTAAAAGCATGAACCCGACCACAAAGGCGATCGCCACAATAATGACCGGTTGGATGAGGTTAGTCATCGCGCCCAAGGCTACCTTTAGATCGTTCTCGTACATATCAGCTAAATTAGCGAGCGACGACGGGACGTCCCCTGTTTCCTCGCCGATTTTAATCAGATCAATCATCAACTGGGGAAACAGCCGGCTTTTAGCCAAGGGTTGGGCCAATGTCTTACCGTCAGTTACCGCTTCGCGTGTGCGACTGATCGCTTCTTTAAGTACGACATTTGGGATTACCTGCTCAGTAATCCGAAGGGCTTGGAGCACCGGTACGCCATTCTGCAGCAAGGTGGAAAGTGTCCGAGCAAACTGACCAAAAAGATTGAGGCGAAACACACTACCCACGACAGGCAACTTCATCACTAACCGGTCCAACCCCGCGCGTCCTGAGGGGGTGGCTCGATAGCGGCGAAAAAGGACTACAGAGGCGACACTGGCCAGCAGCAAGGCCCACCAATAGCCACTGAGGAAATTGCTGATGCTAATTAACATCCGAGTCAGAGCCGGAAGCTCAATTCGGGTATTATCAAAAAGGGTCATGAATTTCGGTAACATGACCGTCATAAAAAAAATCACTAAAGCCCCACCGACAACGCACACCACGGCTGGATAAATCATCGCCGCCTTGAATTTACTCTGGACCTCGGCGAATCGCTCGAAGTGAACCGACTGACGGCGTAAGACCTCTTCTAAAGCACCAGATTGCTCACCGGCCCGAACCATGTTGATCACTAAATCAGGAAACACGTGGGACTGCCGTGCCATGGAATCTGATAAGCTCCGACCTTCAGTGACATCTTGCTTTAACTGCCGACTCACCTCAGAAGGAATCCCCCGAGTTGAAAGACTTTCCATACTGCGCAGAGCCATAATCAGTGGCATCCCTGCTTTTAACAGGTTTGCCAACTGATGTGTGTACATAGCCAACTCTTGAAGTTTAGGTCGGCATGGCCCTCGAGTAAACAAAGCACGAAAGCCCAGTTTCTCGCCTGATTTAGCTTCAGAAGAAACCGCAACTGCCGCCGATCGCGCCGGCTTTATGACGCCACGGGGCGCTGAGATTGACACGGGCATTAACCCGATACGTTCAATCTGCAATGCCGCCGCCGATCGATCGGAGGCTTCGACAGATCCATTGACTGCTTCACCGGACTTCTTGCGTGCCTTATAAGTAAACTGAGCCATCTCGCTTGGCCGTAGGATAACCGATCGCCAACGAAAGTTCCACTCTCCGCGTCATCAACCTGCCCAAAGTCAACTTACCGCCAACAACGACACTTTCTGCCCAGCATCATTCTGGCTCATTCCCTGCCCTCGTGGATCCACTTGGAGAGCACCATCCACACAAAAAGCATAACGGTGATGGCCGTGGCGCAGTGATACCGTACCCAACCAAGATCCATCGATCGCACGGGCAAGCAAATGTGTGTCGGCATTCCACTCATTGAAGTCCCCGACAACACTCACCCTCGAAGCTTGAGGAGCATTGTAGATAAAATTAACTGGGATGAGTGCCTTTATTGCCGCTGAACGGAAATTTCCTGAAGAACGGAGAGGAATCGACATTTTTTTGTAAATCTTAAGAGACTTTTGTTTGCCTGTGTTGGAACAACTTCAAACGCAGCACCGCTAGAAATGCCAAAGACGTTTCGAGATCAAGTTCAATCGAGTTTCAGCATCAACTTCTTTCCAATTTACCGGATTGGACACGGGAACCTGTCAGGTCACCCCACCCCACATAAAGATACATTTTTAGGGGCTTTATCGCTCAATTTACTTCAGTTTTTTGATATTTTCCTTGGCTTAATTGCCTTTCGATAAGTCGAAAATGTCTATTTTAGAACCGATCTCAGTTCAAGAAAAGCCCTCGGAATAGAGATTGCCGCTAAGCTCAAATGGCCGGACTTTCCAACCAGTGACTGGGACCGCCATTAACGCTGCTCTTTTGATCGCGATGACCTTGATCGCTCACTTAGGCTGTCCTCCGATCTCTGCCTCGCAATCAAACCAACTCCGCTGGTTGCTCGCTGGTCTTGCTCTTTATTCAGGAGTTTCCACACTTTACGGGGCACTCGAGGCCACTCGCGAATCCCCATTTCGATTCTTGGCTATCGTCTTTTTAGCACTGCTACTCGGTAATCTAAGCGGGCGCCTGATGGGACTCCAAAAACAACTGAACCGCTTGGGAACCCAGTTTACCAAACGATTTCCTTCCCCTAGAAGCCTCCAGAATTCCGCTCGGTCTTGGTTGTCACTCGGAGTTGTTCTCGCCCTAAATCCCATGACTCTTCCTGCGGCCATCCAAGACGGTCTTGGAGGACGCTGGCAGTCCTTGGTTGTTAAATCCGTGCTCGATGCCGCCACAATGCTCTCTTTTGGTCGTTCCCTGACTTGGACTGGTTGCGGCCTAATTATAGTGGTCATCGGGGTGTGGCAAAGTTTCTGGAGCCTGTCCGCTCATCTCACCTCGGGTTGGTTAAAATCCTACGGAATGTTTAATGCCGTGCTCGCCGAAGCCGCGTTGATGGTTATCTGCGCTGTCCCAGCGATTGCAGGAATTCGCAAAGCCTCGCTTGCAGACTTGACCCCCGCCTTACCCTGCGCTGCATTGCTCGCTGCCTTGTGGCCTTGAATTACCGTCCCAAAGCTTGACGGTTCACGCCTCCTTCCCCTAGCGTCTTTCTTGGTCGGTGGCCGTAGATCAATGGTAGATCCCCAGATTGTGGTTCTGGTTGTTGCGGGTTCGAGTCCCGTCGGTCACCCCACCTTTTTCCGGTTCCAGAATTCGTCCCCAAACTCAGGCCTCGACTCAGGCCTCGACTTAGGCCTCAGTTCAGTTCGCAACTGCCCCCGCAACTCAGACTCAAAGTTGTTTTTTCCCCTTTCACTCGAGCGTTTGCGACTCTGCCCAATCGGTGGTGCGCTCTTTAATACAAACACTTTTACCCCTCAGCCTGGGGATGAAACCTCCAGCGTAAACCCAAAGGTCCTAGACTGAGAATCAGACTGAAATTGAGAATCAACGAATGACACGACCCTTCAGTTTTCCAAAGCCACGTATCCGATGCTTGCCCCAAACGGCTTGGAGCAGGACAATCCCAACCATGATCGCGTCCGCCATACTCGTCCGTTGGATCGCCCTGATAGGGATTTTCCTCGGGTTGATGTTCTCAGTGAGGACCGAGGAACCCGAAGAGCAACTCCTCTTTAATGCCGCGCTGCGGGCCTTTAATTCCGGTTCATTCAACCGAGCATCCAGCGCGTTTGCTGAATTCACTAACCGATTTCCCGCCTCAACCCTCAAGCCCTCTGCCGAACGGCGTGCCCTCTTCGCCCGAGGAGAAGCCCAACTCGAACAGAACGAAACCACACTCGCCGCGGCAACGTTTGCGGCCTTTCAGCATAATTTTCCAACGGGCGAATTATCAGCCGACGCCGCCTTGCGCGAGGCTCTCATCTGGCTTCGCGTCGATGACCCAACTCGCGCAACCGCAGCACTGGAGCGTTCTAACGGCTCTTTTCAACACGCTCTCGCTGCGGGGCAACCCGCGGAGGTCCTTTTTGCTGGGCTATCCCTCACGGCCGAAGCACATCTCGCTCTCAAGGATTATGAAGGAGCGCGCAAGGCGATTTTAGCAGCAACGACTTTTGCTCATTCTCCTGCCGAACGTTGGAATCGGACTCGGCTTGAACTGCGCATCATCGAGTCAACAACTAACCGAGATTCCCTCGTTTCAACAGCACGCACTCTTAGAACTCTCGCTAACGATCCATCCCTCACTAACCGACGTCCCGAGTCAGTCTCCCTTCTGGGACGAATTCTCTTTGAAGCAAACCAACCCGAGGAAGCAATCGTTGTCCTAGAGCAGAACTTTGCGACCGCAATTCCTCCTGCTTGGCGAGCAGATTCCCTTGAACGCGTAGCGGACTGGTGGATTCAACACGGCGAACTGGCCCGCGCCCGAGTTCAATTAGAAAAAGGTCTCGATGCTGGCCAAGAAGATCCGTCCACAGGCTCAACTCGCCTACGCTTAGCTCAAATTTTTCTACGCCAACATCAAAGTCTCTCCGAGACAAATCGAACGACCCCCGCAGGATTAGCGCTGCTCAGCGGGGCGGCCGAGCAATTAGACCGAGCCTTCACTAATTCTCCATCCGCCTCACTTCTAGGCACCTTGCACCTAACCCGAGGATGGGGTTGGTGGACTGAAGGTCTAGCTACTGGATCTCGCAGCGCTATGACCAACGCATTGCTCTCTTTCAGCAATGCCGTCACCCGACTCCAACCGGGGCCAGAACGTGAAAAAGCCCGATTCAAATTTGCGGATACGGCGGCGGCGCTTGGGGACTCAGCGACTGCTCTGACAGCCTTTGTTGCGGTGACTGAAACCGCGGCCACTAATGCTGTCATCCGCGCCGAACTGCTCGCTGCCGCCCTAGAACAAACCCTTGTTGCAGCCGTTGCGGCCACCAACGCGAGCGCGGGCGAGAAAGCATTCCGCCAACTGCTTGTGCTCCCCGGTGCCGTCCTTTCCGCGGGTCGCGGCGCCATCATGCTTGGAGGCACACTGGTCCGCCGTGGGAACACTGAACTCGGCCGCACCCTCTTCACTGATTTTCTCAACCGATTCACCAACAGCCCAGCCCGACCAGAAATAGAACTAGAACTAGCGGCAATTGCCCTTCACGAGGAGCGCTGGACCAACGCCATTACCGATCTACGCCTTTGGATTGGGGCTCACACCAACCATGCATCGACCGCCCGCGCGGGATTCCATCTCGCTTACGCTCTCGCTCGATCTGGGAAAGCGGCCGCCGCCATGGAACAATTTGGCAAACTAGCCTCACAACACCCTGACGATCCCGACGCTCTTACCGCCCAACTCTGGTTGGCAGGAAACTTCTTCGGACAACGGGACTATCTTCGCGCCGGACAAGCCTGCGCAGTGATTCTCACCAATGCGACGGCGCGATCGTCTGAATCTTCCGTCTGGTTTCGTGCCAAACTTTGGTCGGCCGAAGCAGGCCGAAAACTTCAAAACTATGACTCCGCTAGCGACCATTTTCGTGAATTACTCAACGACAAGTCCACCCCTCCCGACATCCGTGCAGCGGCCTACTATCACTACGGAGAAATGCTCTTAGAAAAACCTCAAGTCGCCACTGCCGAACCTCTCACCAGCTTCAAACTGGCACTGGAAGCCTTCTCCAGAGTTCCCGAATTTACCAATAGTCCCTACGCCACTGCCGCTTTGAGTATGATGGCCAATTGCCACCTCCAACTCGCTTCCCTCAATCCTGTTAATTACGCCCGCGCCGCCCAACTTTACCAAACGGTTGCTGAAAACCAAACCTCTACTGTTCTGACTCGGACCCAAGCATGGCTGGGTTATGCTGAAGTCACACGTAAGCAGGCTGAAATCCGCTCCGGCAGTGAATCTCTAGCACTGACCGATCGCGCCATTAACCTGTTTGAGGACGTCGCTTACGGGCGTCTTCTGCGATCCGGCGAAACACTACCCCCATCGAGCCTAACCGAGGCCACTCGATCCGCAGGTGAACTTCTCGAACGTTCCGGTCGGCTTCTCCAAGCGGCAGGCCTTTACGAAAATGCCGCTCTCGAACTTCCTGCTGTCGCCACCGTTTGGACTCAACGCGCCCGTCGATTGAGGGAATCCCTCGCTGAAAGGGCGCCCTGATCTTGTTCGCACTCTTAGACCCCACCGAATTCGCACGGATTTCAGCTCACTTACCCTGCCTCCTCCGCTTCTTCGTAAGCGTACGCCCAACCTCATGGTTCCCTAGTTACCGAAAGTAGGATATTCCGCGATCGAAGGCGGGGAAGAAAGGCCGGCCGACCGGATTAGGTTTTCGCCGGTTTCCAGTTCCAAGGCAGGAGTTCGGCAACGGTGTGGTTCGTTGCCTGGGGAATACGCCTCAACACATCCGTCAACCATGCCACCGGATCTAACCCGTATCGTCGTGCAGTTATTAAAAGACTGTGAAGATAAGTCAGAAATCCCAACAAATAGGCCTTTTATTGGCTTTTTTGATAAGTGCCTATGAAGATGGATGAAGCTGAATACAGTTTAAAGTGTCGGGAATCCGTAGGGAAGAATTAGGTACATTTGTGCCTGCGCGGGTTGACGGTCTTTTGCTCGTCGTTTTGGAGCGCATGGCGGTTACCTGATAGTTTCAATCT
>SIAZ01000017.1 GCA_009695405.1 Pedosphaera sp.
AACAGTTTCAGCGCCGTCTCCGGGGCTGTGGTCAGTTCTGGAGCCGCCCCGGCCTTACCCATCTCCTTCAACTCTGCGTCTTGGTCAAAAACAAGGACGATCACCTCCTCTGGAACTGATTCTTACCGTCAACTCGTGAATGCACGGGCATCGGCATGGGCGCCAAGTGCCCACTGAATGTTTGAAAAGTCGGTCGAAGATTTGACGTAGTATTCTATGTGGATCCGCTGTGCGGGTCGTAACAAGATCACAAAAACAAAAAAATTAAAATCCACAAAGTTCCATTTAAAGGACGTCAAAAAATATGAAGACATCAATATCACGCCTTCTGGCTGGCACCGCCTCAGTGCTCCTGTTTCTGACTCTTCCGCTCGATGCAGCGGAGAAGACTCAAGTTCAATCCAAACCTGGTATTTTTTGGAAAAGCGGGTGGTCACGCGATCTACCTATCCCTTTCGAGGAGAGGTGGAGTCGGTTGCAGGTTCGGTTATTCAGTTGGCGAAGAAGGATGGAATCCGAAAGGTCGAGTTTGCGCCGGACACACTTTTTGAACGTGATGGCAAGTCAATCACTGTTTCTGATGTGAAGCCTAGGGATTATGTTCGGGGGTTGGCTCGCAAAGGTGAAGACGGAACAGAAGTGATTGTGAAGGCAACAGCGGGGCCGCGTCCGGAGAAGAGAACCGTTAAGAAGAGCAAGAAATCAGTCTAAAATTAGAAGAGGTATTCGAGCATCCGCTAGTGGGATGACTCACTAGCGGATGTGTTTTATGGGATGGATTTAGGTTTTAAGTAACCCCGGAATGATATGTGCGCCGCCGGCGATGCCAGTGAGTCGTTCCAAGCGACCGTTGACTTCGTAGAGGAGTTCTTCGTGGGAAAGCCCAAGAGCAGCAAAAATAGTCGCGTGAAGATCTTTAATTTGTAGGGGAGTATCTATAGCCAGAAGCCCTAACTCGTCTGTAGCACCGATTCGTGTTCCTGCTTTTACCCCTCCGCCAGCCATCCAAAGGGTGAATCCAGCCGCATTATGTTGACGCCCTTGATCGCCTTGCATCATTGGAGTGCGTCCAAATTCACTGGCCCAAATCACCAAGGTTTCTTCAAGAAGCCCCCGTTGTTCGAGATCGTCGATGAGAGCTGCAACGGGTTGATCTGTCCATCGGGCACGGGGTAGATGGTTTTCGGTCAGCTTGGCGTGAGCATCCCAACCGTCTTTGTCTGGCATGTCATAGACTTGGACAAAGCGGACGCCGCGTTCGACCAAGCGACGCGCCATTAAACATTTCCTAGCGAAGGCACGCGTGCGAGCGTCGGCGTGTTCGAGTCCGTAACTTTTCCGAGTAAAAGCCGGCTCTTGATCCATAGCGCCCACCTCCAAGGCAGCGGACTGCATTCGGTAGGACAATTCATAGTTGGCGATGCGAGCATCGAGTTCGCTCACATCAGGACGTTCGCTTCTGTGGCGTAGATTAAGTTCACGAATGAGGTCGAGAGATTCTCGTTGTCCTGCGGACCAATCGCTAGGAGGGAGAAGATCCAGGACGGGAGTGCCTGAATCGCGTAAGCGGGTAGGTTGATAGGAGGCTGGAAGGAATCCGTTTGAATAATTAGCCGCGCCGCCGAGGGGGCCAGCCTCAAAGAGCATGACATAGCCCGGAAGATTAGAGTTAGCCGAGCCCAGTCCATAGGTGATCCAGGAGCCAAGGCTCGCTTTGCCAGGGCGGACATCACCGGTGTGCAGTTGGTAGCTGGCAGGCGCATGGTTATTTGACTCGGCCTGCATCGAATGAACGAGAGCTAAACGGTCTGCATGAGCTGCGATGTGCGGCATCAGTTCACTCACCCAAAGCCCAGATTCACCGTGACGCGACCATCGGAAAGGGCTGGCCATGAGGGTATCCTTGCAGCCATGAAAAACGTTAGCAAATCGGGTAGATTCGACAGCCTTACGAATTGATTCCGGGACCGGTTTTCCGTCTAGTTTTTGAAGAACTGGCTTGTAGTCGAAAGTATCAATTTGGGAGGGGCCACCCACCATAAACAGGAAGATCACCGAGCGTGCCTTGGGGCGCGAATCGGGAGGGCTCGCCGCATAAGGTTGTAATGAGTTAGGCGGTGGGCGAAGAGATTTTGTTGCCGCCCGCGCCTGTTGATTGAGCGCTGACCAAGCAACGGCACCAAAGCCTGCGCCGAGCCGGTTGAGGAAGCGGCGGCGAGTTCCAGAGTTCGGAAGGGCGAACACAAAAGTAGAATGTCCGTCTCATCGAGACAGGCGAGCCGCAATTTTAGAACTTTGCCCGAGACTTTGTGCAAAATGATTTATGTTATCCATGGGATGACCTTAAGATGCGCTCCGGTGCCAACCTTTTAATTCGAAAGAATTGAGGTTAAACAAGCGGGGCCTTCCTTTATAATAACCAGTAGGAGAAAAGCGGTATCCGGCAGAGACCTTAAACCGAGTTTCTTGGCTGTTTCGGTAGTTGAGAGAGCAGGGAAGGGGGGCTTGATGTTCCGTTTCATCCCGGCTTGAAGATCGGTTCAAACTTTCGTGGGCGTCTCGCAGGGAATACTTTGACGCGGACCTTCTTAGGTAGGTTCTCTCCCAGATTCTCTCGTCGAAAAAACGAAGCAGACGGCTCCGACATATTTGATGAGGCTAAGGGGCAGAGGTTCCAAAGACAGTAAATTGTTTGCCCGATAGATTTGAGGCAGGCCGACTGAGCGAGGTTCCAATTTGTTACTAACTGTGTCGGTCGGGCGAGAGGAGTTCGAACTCCCAACCAGTTTTTTCGCCGGTGAGGCAAGCGGCGATCATTTGACCTGTGACCGGCCCTAGAGTGAGGCCCATCATAGCGTGGGCACTGGCGATGGTCAGGTTCGCCTGAGATCGAGTACGACCGATGTAGGGAAGTCCATCAGGCGAGCAAGGTCGGAGGCCGCGCCAAGGCTGAATGCCGGTGAAGTCGTCGGGTTCAAACTCGGGATAGTATCGAGGGATAGACTTGATAATACCCTGAACGCGGCGCGGATCGATTTCCTCAGTGAGCCCAGAAAGTTCCATTGTACCACCGAAGCGAAGCGAGGAGCCCATGGGAGTAACAGCCACACGAGCTTCGGTAAAAATAGCACAAATACGGGGTAGTTGGCGTGGGGCAGTCAGAGTCAGGCTGTAGCCTTTACCCGCTTGGATTGGGAGATTCAGGCCTAGATCTGCTGCGGTGGAGGGCGACCAAGAACCGCCACAGAGGACAAATTCGTCTGCCGTGATTTCTCCAAGAGACGTGACAGCCGCATGGATTTTTCTGTCGGAAGTTTTCCAACCAGTGACTTCAGTTTTCCAAAGAAACCGACAGCCAAGGCGGTCGAGTTCTTGTTTCAGACAGGCCATGAAACGGTTAGGATTGAGATGACAATCGAGAGGGAAATGGACAGCCCCAGCGATCAGCATCTGCACATTTGGATCCAAGGCGGAGGTTTGTTTGGCGTCGAGAACAGTGGCCGGAATGCCCAATCGGCGGGCTTTTTCGGCAGCAACGGCTTCTTCGTCGAGAGTATGCTGGCTTTTGCAAAGCATAAGAAGGCCCTGCCGCACCAGTCCGAAGTCGATCTGTGGAAGGTTGGCTAAAGTTTCAAAAGCAGCGCGGCTGGCCAGACTGAGATCTCGCAGGAGTGGGGCAGCCTTTTCGACGCGGCGAGGGGTAGAAGCTTTCCAGAATCGATAGGCCCAAGCGATGAGATCCGCATCGAGTCGTGGGCGAATATAGAAGGGGGATTCGGGGTTCCACATCCATTTGAGGCCGAGAGCGACCATGCCTGGGGCGGCCAAAGGGACAAAGTGACTGGGAACAATCATTCCAGCGTTGCCAAAGGAGCAACCATCCCGCTCTTCCGAGTTACGATCAAGGACAGTGACCTTAAGACCGGCCTTGGCGCAGTAATAAGCAGAGCAGAGACCGATTATACCTCCTCCGACGATAACAACTTGGGTCGACATTCGATTAGTTTAAATCATCGATTGTCGGTGGGATGGAGTCTTGGATAAAAAAGAGACTTAGGATGAAATTTCTTCCTATCACCGTCGATTTAGAACCCTAGAAAGACGTTAGGGTAAAGCGATCGTTTTTGGGTTTAGAACCACGTGACGAATCTTTTCCCGTTTCCAAGTGTAAGTGAGGTGAATCTGGCCATCAAAAGCCTGAATCACCGCAGGATAACTCAGTTCAGCGGCATTATAGTCGAGGTCAGGTTTGCCGGGTTCGAGAGTGGTTTCGATATGACCAGCGTGGGTCCATTTTGATCCATTCTGAGAGACAGCAATACTAAGGGTAGCTCGGTTGGTGGCGTTGGGGTTGTAGACCACTAAAGCTCGACCATCCTGCAGGCGGATGGCATCGATTCCACTATTAGGGTTAGGAAGACCGATGGCAGCGAGGGGTGACCATGTTTTGCCACTATCGGAACTCCAAGACTCGGCGATGACCTTTTGTCGGGTTCGAACTAGAATTTGGATTTTGCCGTTTTGCCAATCGAGCAGAGTGGGTTGGATGGCACCCCAAATGGAGGCATCGTTGAGAGGAGGCGTTCGAGTCCATTCGGTAAAGGGAGCACGACTTCGTTCCATATGAACTCGCCATCCGGCGTCCTCGGAACTGGATCCGCAGAGCAGAGAGCCATCGGGAAGGAGGATTGGTTTATTACGAACAGGGCCAACGAGGCCGTCGGGGAGGCGGCGCGAGGGTCCCCAAGTTTTACCACCGTCGTTAGATTCTTGAACACGGCCCCACCACGTGTCTGGGCTGGGGCCAACTTTGTAAAAGAGAAGAAGAGAACCTTTGGGTTGTTGAAAGAGGACTGGATTCCAACACGCATACTGAGGGGCTCCGGAGTCTTCAGTGCCGCTGGCCACACGGAGAGGTTGAGACCAGACCGTCCCCTTCAGGTGTGAGAGCCAAATTTCGACATCTTTAGCCCGTTCAGCGGTGCCCCCGAACCAACTAGCCACAACGCCCGAGGGAGTTTCGACGATTGTGGAGGCGTGGGAAGAACGAGTTGGCGGTTTGGACGCGACAAAGTTGACGGTCATGCCCTTGGTTTGAGCGGCCGACAGAGAGGTTGTCAGTGCGGCGAAGAGAGCGGCATAGCGATGGAAAAAGCGAAGCATAAAAGTGGAGTGTGAAGGAGAGGAGTGTGAAGAGGGATCGAATGAAAGAACAATGCTGCGGGATAATAGGTTTTAGGTGGAAGTCTACGCTGAACTAAAGTCGTTTGAGTTTTAGGGATTCGAGATCGAATTCCACCTCGCCAGAGTCGGCGCGTAATTCGGCGACCAAACTGACTTCTTGGCTGTTGTTGTCTTGATTGGCTGGTTCGGTCTCGTCTTGGCCTGTTTTGCCCGATCCGACCTCGAATTCGAAGCTCAGGGATGTCCAGACGTGGGTACCCTGTAGGCCATTTTCGCGCTGGATACCGCTAATTCTCAATCCTGCACCACTGCCACGTCCGAAGTCATTGGCTCCAGTGACACCTTGGGTGCGGGCGCGCGCTTCAAAGCGATAGCGACCCCTAGGAAGGGAAGCCTGAGACCTCCAAGACGCTGTTGATCCCTCGTTTAAGGTCTGAATTTTTAGAGACTTTTTCCCATTGGCTAAGGATCCAAAGTCGAGTTTGGCAGGCCTGCCATCGACTGATCGGCGCCACTGTGTCAAACGAGCGTAACCGCTGGCATCAAAATTGACCGGAACCGGTGGGACGTAGGAGGAGCCTTCGAAGGTAGCCATTCGGACTGCGATGCGGCTGCGGGTGTCGTTCATTGCTTGGCGAAGGTAAGGTTCGTCTGATTCGAGACGACGTTCAGCCTTCAGGGCCTTGAAGAGACGCTCCTGGGCCTTTTCAAAAACAGTGTCAACGAAGCCAGCATTGAAGACCGAGTTGGTGAGATTTTTCATTCGTGCGGACAATTGCGTCGCCATTTCGGGAATAGAGAAGAGTCGAGAGGCGATTTGACTGCTGAAGCGTGGGCTGAAGTTATTTTGCGGTGAGCGCCAAAGTTGATCCATTCCATGTGGCATAAAAACGGATCGAGTGGAGGAAGGATCGGTATAGATCCGATAGTTGTTATGGTTCCGCACATAGCCATCCCAATCATCGAGAAGAATTTGAAGTGCGGTTAGAGTTATAAAACGATCGATATCGAGGCATTTACCGAGGGCAATGAGGCGAGCGCTGGAACTGTCTAGGTTGTTGGCTTTGCGCAGAGTGATGAGATCGGACCAGTCGGGTTCGCCTTCCCCCGAATCCCGTTGCAAGTTGGAGTCGATATCTTGAAGAAAACCTCCGTCATAGAGGTTGCCTTTGGATGAACCGAAATGAGATTTGAGAAAGGCTTTATCCCAGCCTCCTTTGAGAACATAAACACCGAGTCGCCGACCATTCACTGAGACGATAGCATGGGTAGCCCGCGGCGTCGGAACCCCGCTTTGCAGGTACATTTCCGAGGCGAGGAGTTCATCCATTCGACCCGCATCCTGAACCGAATTATTGAGGTGCAGTTTTCGGTGACCCAAGCAGGTCTGTCCTTCGTGTAATTTACCAAAGTTAAGAGTGAAAGCGGGGGTGTCATCAAAGCGACGAGAACTGCCAGCGGCACCCTTAATATGAAGAGCGACATCGGTCCAAAAGTTAGTCCCGGCGCGAATATGACAACTGACTTCAGGGCGTTGGCCTTCGGAACGGAAGCCAGAGGCACCGCGAAGCTTCTCAATAGCAGCGCGGGTTAACTGAATATCCCAATGAAGCAGCGGGCCATCGAAAAGTTCTTCGCGTGTGATGTCCCCTTTGGAAGGCAGTGGAAGGGCAAGTAAAAGAACCACGGCAAAGGTCCAGACAGAGCGGAATGAGGAGATCATCGGCTTGAAGGGATTGTGACACACGGAGCAATGGAGACGATTGTTTTGAAATTGTTCAAGGACGGCGATGTGAAGAAGACTAAAAGACGGAATTAGGCTAAGAGAGAAGAAAGTTCGCGGGCTGGTTGTCTCAATTAAATTCCATCAGACTGAGCTACACAATGAAGCTTACATTTTGGCGATATGATCTGGCGTTGACTCATTCGTGGGCTATTGCCACGGATTTAAGGGGAAGTTCCTTGGCCGGTAAGCTTAATTGTCCCGTCGTCTTTGTTGAATTAGAGGATGCAGCAGGGCGATGCGGGGTAGGAGAAGCATCTCCGTCGAGTCAGTATGCAGAAAGTTGGGAGACTGTTTGTCGTTTTCTGGGGCGAATTGAAGTCAACCAACTTTCTTTTGACGACCTCAGCAGCAGTATGAACTACCTCACCTCTCTGCCCGAAATCAGCAAGCCCGCTTTATGTGCGGTTAATATCGCGCTTTTGGATGGAGCTTCGCAGGCGTTAAGGAAACCGTTGTTTGAATTCTTGGGGTTAGGATTTCCAAAAAGCGGCCGAGAGACATCCTTTACGATTGGGCTAGACACACCAGAGATGATCGAAAGAAAAGTGTTTGAGGCTCGAGATTTTGGGGTTTTAAAACTAAAACTTGGTTCGACAATGGACCGAGAAAACCTCGAGGCACTGCGCCGAGTTTCTCCGTGGGTCAGAGTGCGCGTTGATGCCAATGGGGCTTGGAAAACGAAAGAGAAAGCACTGGAACAAATCGAGTGGTTGGCTGCTGCTGGGCAAATTGAATTCGTCGAGCAGCCAATGCCGGCATCGGCACCGTTAGTCGATCAGGCATGGCTTAAAGAGCGTTCGCCCCTGACCTTAGTTGCCGACGAATCCTATCAAGGGCTTACCGATGCGGAGCGGTGTGCCGTGGGGTATCACGGGGTGAACGTTAAATTAGTTAAGACCGGAGGCATTACCGAAGGTAAACTGGCCTTGGAAGCGGCGCGAGCTCTCGGGCTGAAGACCCAACTCGGTTGTATGATTGAATCGAGTGTTTTAATCACAGCTGCGGCCCATCTTGCCGAGCTAGCCGACTGGTTGGATCTTGATGGGAACATCCTTATCGGCAATGATCCCTACCGTGGAGTGGTGACTGACCGAACTGGGATGCTTCGGTTTGATTCAACGAACCTGGCAAGAGGGCTCGGCGTTGAAAAAGTTCTTTGATCCGCAAACTCTCAAGGTTAGATCTCAAAATTTAACCTAAGGGAATCCCTTCGGAAGGTTCATTGAGCGAGTTTTGAAACTTCATTTGTGAATTTGGATGGCACGCTTGAGTGACTGCCGTACGATCACGTCTGATGCTTGCTGTTTTGACCGGCTTTATTGCGGGCTTACTCCATGTTTTAAGTGGTCCGGATCATTTGGCTGCGGTGGCCCCCTTGGCTGTGCGGGGGCATCAGCGTTCTTGGATTGCTGGTGTGCGGTGGGGACTCGGTCATTCTGCCGGTGTCCTTTTGATTGGGCTATTAGCCGTCGCTTTTCGGGAGGTTTTACCTCTAGCTAAGATTTCTGAGATCAGCGAACGGTTGGTGGGAGTACTCTTAATTGCGATCGGGCTTTGGAGTCTGCGCGAGGCTTTGCGTGTCGAAGTTCATAGCCACGAGCATAGTCATGACGGTGTCTCGCACGGTCACCTCCATTTTCATAAGGGTGAAGAAGGAGTTGGCCCCCATTTACACGGGCATGCGGCGTTGGGTATTGGAACTTTGCACGGGCTGGCTGGCAGTTCTCATTTTCTCGGCGTCTTACCCTCTCTGACCTTTGCTCAACGGTGGGAGTCTGTGGCTTATTTAATCGCTTTTGGAATCGGAACCGTGTTGGGGATGGCTGGATTTTCAGCATTGCTCGGAGCGATGGCGATTCGATGGACGCGGGGGGCTCGAACTTTCTATCGAGGGTTGCTTTTTACCTGTGCCGCCGCTGCATTTACCCTTGGCTGCTATTGGTTGATTTCGGGCGGTGGTGAGGCTTAAAAAGCGATTTAAACCTATGTCAGGGAAAGGATTTCCAAATGCGTATCGCGGCCGAATAGCTCCATCGCCTACAGGGTTATTGCATCTCGGCCATGCGCAGACATTTTGGACCGCTTGGCTGCGATCGCAGGCTGCTTCAGGTGTTTTGATTCTTCGCAATGAAGATTTAGATCGTGATCGGGCACGTCCGGAATTTGCTGAAGCACAGAGACGAGATTTAGCATGGTTGGGAATTCGTTGGGATGAAGGACCGGATCTGAAAGGTCCTGTAGGGCCTTATTCGCAGAGTCAGCGACTTGCTTTATATCAATCAGTTTACCTGCAACTCCAATCCACAGGGCACCTCTTTCCCTGCACATGTTCGCGTCGAGACATTGCCTCGGCGATTGCCGCTCCGCATGCGCTCGACGAGGAACCGATTTATTCGGGACGATGTCGAGGACGCAGTCCGACGGATGAAGTAGGTCTGGTTTCCGAGAGCCTCCGAACTGCGTGGCGATTTCGGGTTCCTGTGGGAGAGGAAATTATTTTTGAGGACGCCTTGATGGGCCGTCAGAGTTGGGTCGCGGGTCGAGATTTTGGTGACTTTGTAGTGATGCGACACGACGGGATGCCTGCTTATCAGTTGGCATGTGTGACCGATGACCACGCGATGGGAATTACCGAGGTAGTACGAGGTGCAGATTTGCTAGTGAGTACAGCACGCCAGATTTTATTGTATCGAGTTTTAGGGTGGAAGCCGCCCCAGTTTGCTCATTGTCCCCTAGTGACCGACGCGCAGGGGGGACGGTTAGCAAAACGAAATGGCGCATTGAGTTTAGAGACATTCCGTGGGCAAGGATGGACGCCAGAGGAGGTAAGGGCGATTGGGTCTAAATCCACGGAGGGCTATGGTTTGTCGATAAAACCGTGATAAAGACCCAAATAATAGGGAAGAAGAAAAATCGTGCCACTGCCGAGAGTTCCGCCATTTCCACTGTAATCGAGATCCCAAGGATCAGTATTCCAGTGTTCGAAATGACGGTTTTCCACCGGTAAAACGCGACCGTTAACTCGATGTCCGCGGCCGGAGGTTTTGGGTTCGTAGAGGTCCTTTGATTTTTGGGGAGGGAGAAGAACGAGATCAAGGCGGTGTGAATTACGGTGAGACCAATCAACCCGATCGAGGGGGAAGCCGCGGAGGGTGTTGAGTGAATCTTCGTGCCAACCGTTCCAGGGAGAAACCGGGAAGGTTCCCCAGACATTTTGAATGGACTGATCGAGACCGTGTGCAGCAAAGGCGAAGTGAAAGAAGGGGTTAAGTTCGGGTGCTTCGAGGGCCCAGTAAGAGAAGAAGGAGTAAAGGACCCGATCGCGGATAGCGGGATCTCGATTGTACTTAAGCAGCGTGTAATAACACATCACCGCCATTTCGTCGTCCGATTGATTGCCTGAACCTGGGCCGAAATGGACCTTAGGAAACATTAAATTCTGGGCATAGCCATGGTGCTTGACGAGATTGCTGGCCGCTTTTGAATATTTGACATTGCCAGTGATGTGAGCGGCAACCGAGAGATAGCTTAGAATACTAAGTGAATTCAGTCCCCGTTCTGGCCACCATCGGGCATCACCGTTGACAGAATCTGGTCCGTAAGCCCCCCATCGAGTTGGTTTACCATCGATATCGACAAGATTAAACTGGTGGTCAAGAAGGTGGTTTGCGAGATCAGTCACCACTTCGCGAACCCGAGCCTTTCCCTCAGGTGACTTGGCCACGAGATCAAAGTAGGCGGCATAAAAGAAAAAATGGCCGTCGAGTTCGTCGCTACTCGTGTCCGACTTCCAATACCATTTACCGTCAGCACTTTTTGGCCACCGAGGTTGGTAGACTTTCCAAAGAGCATCGCGTTTGGACTCACTTTGATCCGATTGGAGACGTCCAATATTGGGGTCGGGCCAGTCAATAGGGCGGATCGTCCGCGCAACAAATCCGTGAGGTGGAGACGGTTTTCCGCCTTGGGTTACTTTCTGAAGGAATCGAAGAGCTTCGAAAGCTTGGATGGCACGATCCCGAGCGTGGCTGTCTTGGGTTGCGCCATAGGCAAAACATTCGCCGGCTCCGTACATCGCTGTCCAGAGGCCGTCATTGTCGGAGTCGTTTGGATTGGCGGTCGATTTATCACCGGCCTTGCTGAGCGGCGCTTCGGCAGTAAAGCCGTAGGTGGTTCGTTTAATGTACTTCTCAATCTCCAATTCATAGAACTCCGCCTTGCGCGCCAAAGTCATTGGTACACGTCGAATGCGACCCAAACCGCCAACCGTCGAGAACCAAGTATCGCCGGAGGAATCACTGAGGATTTGACGTACGTCATCGGTAGGCAACCAACCGGGGCCCTGACGATAGTGGAAGTCAGATCCGTCCCAGTAAATAGCCCCGAGATGAGTCGCGAACCAGATCTCACCGACTGGGCTTGGGGTAAGCCCTGTAAAATCATTCCACGGGAGACCGTCGTGTCCTTCGAAAAAACGCCAACCTGAGTCAGTGCGGCATCCGACGCCTGCGCGGGTAGCGATCCAGAGTTGGCCCTTGGTGTCGAAACCCGTTCCTAATACAGCACGTGAAGCCCATGAGCGGCCTCCTGAATCGATGGCCTCCACTGGATCCCATCGGCTTTGGTTCAACTGAAATAAGCCTTCTTCAGATGCGGCGATAATTTCACCTTTGGGACCTATAGCGAGCTGATGCAGTGATCGCTGGCTAGGCCACGCGGAAGGGCGATATTGACCGTTATTGATTTGGTAAAGGTTATTGGACGAGACCAACCAGACGTCTTTTTCAAATCGAACAAGGTGCTGAATAGATTCCCAAGGAACCGAGGCCGTAACAGGTGAACCTGAGGGGCCGGGGAAGGTCATTTCGGTTGGTGACTTAGGATCGAAAGAAGGATCTGGGATCCATCGCTCTTGACGGAGAGCTTGCCAATGACCTTGGGCAAAGGCTCGAACAATGCCGGTGGCGTCTTGATCGAGAAATTGAACAGGACCTGGGCTGAAACCAGTGGTTTCGCCGATAGTTTCAGCGATTTCCTGAAGGAACATCTGAGGAGCGGATTTGAAGCGTGGAGTGGCGGCCGTAGTGCTCACTGCCAACAGTGCGACGAAGTACAACCTCCACAGCGTAAAGAGTACCGACATAAAGGTAAAAAAGAGGGAGGTTAAGCGGAAGGTAAGGAGCTAGGAAGTGATCGAATTGCTTGGGATAATTCGGCAACAAAAGCAGCAACACGTGGGACAAGGTCGGGGGAGTGTCCGTGTTCAGCGATTCGGTTGACGATAGCGCTACCAACCACGATGGCTTCGGCGTGAGCGGCCACCTCTCGAGCTTGGTCGGCATTAGAAATACCGAAGCCCACAGCAATTGGAGTTTGAGAATGAGCGCGGATGAGTTGGGTCATTTCGGCGATCGTTGAGCTCACTTTGGATTGCATTCCGGTGACACCTTCTCGGCTGATATAATAAATGAATCCCTTGGCCCGTGGTGCGATAAAAGCAATACGAGCTTCTGGGGTTGTGGGTGCGATGAGGTAAATGGGGCAAAGCTCTGCTGCGAGCATCAGGGCTTCATAATTTGCCGATTCCTCCGGAGGTAGATCGAGCACAAGAAGTCCGTCCACACCGACGGCGGTAGCATCGCGAATAAAGCGATCGACACCGACGCGATGGAGCAGGTTAAAGTAAATATACAAAACAATGGGGATCTCTGATTGAGCGCGAATACGCTGAATACTCTGAAGGACCTTGGGTGGGGTGGTGCCGCTTTCTAATCCGCGTTGGGCGGCGAGTTGATTCACGATGCCATCGGCTAAGGGATCGCTGAAGGGAACGCCGAGTTCTAGAATGTCGACACCTGCTTGATCGAAAGCGGTGGCGAGCGCTTCGGTTGCGGAGAGGTTTGGATCACCGGCGCCAATATAGACGACTAGGCCTTTACGGCCCGAAGCTTTGAGCTCTAAGAAACGTTGTTCGATGCGATTCACTGGGATGACGTTCTGTTGCCTTCAACCGCGCCGCAAGATCAAGTTCAAGGCGTCCGTGGGTATTGAGAAAGGAGACACTAAGTGTTTGTCGGACTTTAATCGCCTTTTTTTAACTAACCCGCCCTCGTTCACGAGGAAGCGCGACGAGGAGGCGTGTTCCAAATTTAGCGAGTGGATCAGCCTTTGGTGAGTGTTTCGTCGAGGTTAAACAAGAGGTTGGCTAACATCATGTAAGTGGCAAGTGAGGGAGCATCGAGTGATTTTGGACGAAGAGCGGAGCCTGAATTGATCAAAGCCGCCGCCGCTTGGGGATCCCTGCGATAACCCTTTCTTTGTTGTTTTACGAAAGCTAAGAGACGTTTGAGTTCGGCGGTATCCGGAGTACGACCGAGACAAGTGCGAAAGGCAAAATGGATGCGTGAGGTATCGTCGGAATTGGATTCGGTGAGAATGCGTTGCGCAAAAACTCGAGCTGCCTCGAGGAGCGTGGGTTCATTCATTGCAGCGAGCGCTTGTAAAGGCGTGTTAGAACGGGGACGCCGTGCCACACAAATATCACGACTTGAGGCATCGAAGGTGGCCAAGGTTGGATAGGTACAAACCCGACGCCAGAAAGTATAAAGGGCACGGCGATACAAATCAGGGCCTTCACTGACCGGCCATTCATCCATACCAATTTAGGGGCGAAGAAAGCCAATTTCCTTCCATAAATTAGGGACTTGAACCGGATACATACTGGGACCGCCCCCTTGCGGATTGAGCAGTCCACTTACCGAGAGGGCATGATCACGAATCATTTCTGCATCCATACGAAAGCGGGGACCACGCGAAAGTAGACGGTTATAGAAATCTTTTTCTAATCGGGTGGCGTCGGAAGCGGCGTTCTGTCGGTAGGTAGCTGAGAGGATGATTTGTTTTTGCATCGCTTTTATATCCCAACCTGTGTGGATGAATTCGGTGGCCAACCAGTCGAGCAGTTCTGGATGAGACGGTGCCTCACCTTGGAGCCCGAAGTCTTCACTCGTCTTGACCAGTCCAGTGCCGAAGCAACGTTCCCAGTAACGATTAACGGCGACCCGAGCCGTAAGGGGATGAGTTGGATCGACGATCCACCGGGCAAGCGCAAGACGGTTAAGAGGGTTAGTCGATGAGAGCGAGGGAAAGAGAGAGGGGACACCGGCAGTGACAGTTTTGCCACGGCTGAGGAAATCACCGCGCAAGTGGACATAAGTCTCGCGAGGTTGCGGATCGGTCCGTTCCTGCATGACCATGGAGGAGTATTTGCGAGTGGCGAGTTGGCGTTGTTTTTCTTCTAGGCGGAAGAGTTCGCCTTGGAGAGATCGAATTGTTTCTGAGGCAGCGCTATGAGTGGCGACGATTTCTGTGGACTGTGCAGGTGAGCGATTTACTGGCTTGACGCTGAGACTTTCAACAAGAGTCGAGTTTATCGGCCACCAGAGAGAGGGATCTGGCTCTGCGGTAATGGAAATCCGAAAGCGACCGATGCAATGGCTATTGCCGTGGTACTGATCGAAGCGAAAAGAGAGACGGTTGCCCCATTGAACGGCGACAGGCTTCTGAAGTTGGGCAATCAAAAAATGTCGTTCGCCAAATTTAGGCCCAATAGCCCAACCGGTCTTAGGGTTGTGATCTACGGCATGATCCGCCTTATAGTATAGTTGCTCCCAATCGGCAGTTGCCTGAGAAAAAAGAAGGGGAGTGAGACTCTCCTGTCGAGTTTCAGCCCTTCTTTTGTCCCCGACTTGGATAGTTGTTCTCACAAGAATCAGGCTAAATTCGTCGAGAATAAAGTTACCTGTTTGACCCCAGCGTCCCGGTCCGTTTTTGGGAAGGCTAGGATCAGGTAAAACTTCTAGAAGGACCGCTGTGATACCAGTCAGTGCGGTGGAAGCCTCGACCGTCACTGTGTCGTAAATGGGATTAACGCCGACACCGAGAAGGGAACCATCGGGTAAGTTGGTGAAGCTCGAACCGCCCGTTGACGTAGCGTTAGTGAGTGTAAGAACCGTCCAGAGGGGGCCCTTGATTGCTCTTTTTTTCTCCCAAGCAACCTGAGTCAATTTGAGGCGAGCCTGTTCTGCAATGAGTTCGCGACGAACCTCGCTTAAGCGATGCGCGGTATAGGCTGCGGAGACAGTGAGATCGGGTCGAGGAACATCGATATTGGGACCGGTGCTGTAGTTGCCATTGTCCGTAGAATTGTTGAAGAAGGCATAGAATTGGTAGTAGTCATCGTGACTGATGAGGTCGTATTTGTGCGAGTGACATTCAGCGCAAGCGAGGGTGAGGCCGAGCCAAGTTGTGCCCAGAGTCGCCACCCGATCTTTGACTGCCTTTGTCCGATATTCCTCGGCATCGCCACCGCCCTCGTCATTAACTTTGGTGTTGCGATTAAATCCGGTGGCAATTTTTTGGTCTAGAGTGGGATTGGGGAGTAGATCGCCGGCTAACTGTTCGATAGTGAAGTCATTGAAGAGTTGGTTTTTATTGAAGGCATTGATGACCCATTCGCGATAAGGCCAAATGGAGCGGGCGAGATCCACTTGATAACCATTGGAATCGGCGTAGCGAGCGAGGTCGAGCCATCCGCGCGCCATATGTTCTCCGTAATGAGGCGAGGCGAGGAGACGGTCGACGAGGGTTTCGTAGGCGTTGGGGGTGGAGTCATTGAGGAAAGTGTCGATCTCGATTGGATTAGGCGGCAGACCGGTCAGGTCGAGAGTGACACGGCGAATGAGAGTGGCCCGATCGGCCTCAGGTTGTTGTTGGAGTCCCTCTCGGTTGAGTCGTTCTAAAATGAAACGATCGATCTCGTTGCGGACGATTGAACCTGTTGGGAAATGGGTTGGCGGGATGGGATGAATCGGGCTTTGAAAAGACCAATGCTTGCGAGTGTCTTTTTCGGGCCAGGCTGCCCCCGCTGTGATCCACTCTCTCAGCGCTGTTATTTCATCGGAAGAGAGTCGCGGTCCCTTAGGTGGCATGACTTCGTCTGGATCAGTGGAGATCACTCTTTTGAGAAGTTCACTGTCTTGAGGGCGATTCGGTACCAGAGGTAGTCCACCCGATTTGGCCGGTTTTAGAGCGGCAGCGCGGCTATCGAGACGCAGATCGCTTTTTTGTTTATCGGGACCATGACACTCGTAACAGCGCTTGATCAGGATAGGTTCAATATCGCGGATGAAATCAAGAGCGGCCAAGACCGTTCCGCTGAGGGCGAAGACTGCTAAGAATCCAGTGCCGAGCAGTAAGCGAATAAGGCGGGCGAAGATCGTCAGTCGAAAACTCATGGAAGGGGTCGGGATTGGGGATCAGTCTATCCGTTGGCATCACCCTGTGGCGAGAGCAGAAGCAATCGCGTTCAGGAACCTCACTGGGCTGATTTATCTAAATAGGAGTATGGGATGGTGCTAAAAGACAGGATTGCGACCCTTTGTGCGTCGAGTTTGAGGGCGTAGCGGATGTGTTTGCCGACGAGGATGGATCTGCGGAGGTGGTGGTGTTCTTTGATTAAGGAGTCAAAGCTCAGGCGTTCGTTCTCTTCAGGAAGACAGATAGTGACGCGCCAGAGTGGTTCAGGATCGCAGGGAATTGGCGGACATTACATTTCCAAGGTTGGCCGGATGGCGTCACCAAGTTTAGTTGTAAATAATGGCTAGGCCCGTGATCAACTTCTTCGTTATTCCACATGAATCAGCCCTTCAGAACTTCACTTAGGCTAAGGAGATGTCAGTTTTCCAGTGGGGGAGGTTGGAGAAGTTTCACGCCAGCGAAAGTGTGGATAGGGTAGTTTACCTTTCTCTTTAATATGAGAACAGTCCTTGAAGGGACGCCGTTTAGGTCGGACATAGCGCCAAGGGCGATCAGCAAAGATTTCTTCGCAGAGTTTAGCGACTCCTGGATCGTAGGTGCGTAGTTCAGTTCGGGTATTAACGGAGTTATGTTGATCGTCGTTTTCACGATTATCGTCGAACCAAGATTGAACGGCTTCAGCCCAGTATTCGCGGTGGTTAGAGGCAGCGTAGATGTTGATCCATAGCCCGGCGTTCGTTGCCGAATGGAAGGCTTTTTGGAGACGAGTATCGAAGGTGGGATCGACTTTATTTAAGCCCGTTTCGTGGATAGCGTGGGCGAATTCGTGAATACAAATATTTTCAGTTGAATAGGGATCCCCAGGGAAGCTCAGTAGGTTTTCCTCGGCACAACTGACCACCGGAATAGTGGGAGTTGCTCCCAACCCGCGAGCACGACGGTTCCAGTAGGCGTGAGGCTCGAGTCTAGAATGTTCGGGAATATCAGAGGTAAACTCATTCCACGCCATTACCACCAGACGCGTACTGGAATCGGTCATTGCCTGAGTCAGATCAGGTCGGCCTTCCAGAAGATGGGTAACAATCCAAGCTGCTTCACGGAGGGCGTCATCAGAGACATTTGTAGATCCAACGATAGAGAAAGAGGCGACCTGAATCTGCTTTCGGTAGAAGTCAGAGAGGCTCAGAGCGGTTCGTATTTCTGGAGTGATGGAGGTGACATAAGGCAGCGTCTTTGAGGCATTACTACAGCTGATCTGAATACAAAGCAGGAAGCTAAAGAGACAAAGCAGTTGAGCATTCATAGAGGGAGCGGGATCAAAAAGCGCGAGCGACATGAATAATCAACCAATAGAGCATCAATGCGATATAGGCAGTTGCGGCGAGGGTGGCTAGCATCCAACCCCACCAACTGCGCGGAAGTTTGAGAGGAGCGGTTCCGGTACCGGATTCTTTGCGACAATATAAGTACCAAGCGACGAGTAAGGTTAAGGTTCCGATACCAGCGAGCAGTGGGACGGCAAAGAATCCATTGAGCCTATCAAAGCGCTGTTCCTCCAATCGTGAGGCAAGGCGAAGGATGGAAAGCGCGCCCAGTAATCCCCAAAGCCAAGAGGTAAAAGCGAGAGTGCGCCCCGTGGCGAGAGAGGCCATAGAAAAGCCCAAAGCAAAGACGGTGAAAGGGAAGCCGATGAGGAGACTATAAAGGAAGATCGAAGGGCTCAATTCCCCTTGGGTGAGGCCGATACTGAGAAAGGTGCGAACGAGGACATCGGCGAGACTATCCTCCAGCAAGAAGACTCCCGCAGCCGAAATAAATAAGGTAAGAAAAGCACCTAAAAAACTGCGGGAAAGAAATCGTTCCGAGCGGGTGATAGGGAAAGAAAAGGCGAATTCTTCGACGCCGTGTATAACATCAGCACCTCCGAATAAAGGTCCGGCAATAACTGAAAAAAGGAGACCGGGTGTTAGGACCCAGAGTGGGTGAGCGAAGAAGGGAACTGCCCATACCACGGCGAGCCATCCAGAGAGGGTGATGAGGATAAGATGGGAGTGGGCAAACCATTCGCTCCACAGGAGCCGACGCCAGCGGTTGCACAAACCGAAGTTAAGCCACGAGCTTAGCTGTGGAGATCTGTCTGCATTCACGGCACAGATTTTTGGGGAGACAGTTGAGAATCTATGTAGAGATCCCAAGGATAATCTTCCAGAGGCAGTGCAGTTGTGCTGATGTCTGAGTTAGTCTCCAAGCGGAAGATTCGGCGAGTGACGACCGCACCATCGCGTTGGCTGCGCAAGGTTTTGCCTTCGTAATTTTGATGAGAAGCCGTGACTGTCGAATCTTTGAGTCGAGAAATACCGTGCAACTGACAGACAGCTAGACCGGTGGGGCGATTATCCGTCGTGAGTTTATCCCAAGCTGCCCGTTTCCATCCCAAAGTGTGAAGGTAAGAGAAAGGGCGAGATTCCGTTGTCTCTCGTAATTCTTGATCAAAGGTCAGCCCATCGGGATCGCGTAATTGCTGAAATCGAAGGGGCTGTTGGCTGGAATTGGCACGGTTGCCCCAAGCGTTCAGGTTGAAGGTGCCGTCAGGGAGATCTCCTCCCGAACGAGTCATTGGTTCTAAGGGACAGAGAATCCGTTGTCCCTGACCTAGTTGGGCTGACTGTAAGACAACACGTGAGAGACTTCGAGGCCTTGAACCTGTGTCCCTTTGATAGAGATCGGTTGCGACCGCAATTTGTCTTAAATTCTCGATGCAAAAAGTTTCTCGAGCACGGTGGGTCGCTCGAGTGCTTCCCGAGAGCGTCAGAGTAGCCACAATGCCGACAATGGACAGTACCGTCAGAAGTTCGACTACCGAAAAGCCACGGTTGCTACGGAAACAAAATTGAGGAGACTCGCGGGTCACAGAGGGTGAAAGGCTAGATACCAGAGACCATAGTCGCTCCGTGCAATCCAGAGTCCACCGGAGGGAGATGCGTTGGCGGTCGAGGCATCGAACCACAGACTGCAAGGGCGAATGCTTTGTCCACTGAGGGTGATTGGATCTTGAGATGTTTCGATCCTCAGCAGAATATCTCCTGTCTCCGCAAGGATTGTTGAACCGATTGTTTGGAATCCACTGATCGGGTTAGGCACCTTGATTGATCCGCTCGTAACTAGTTTTCCGTCCCTATTTAGAGACCAAGTTTCGAGGGTGTTATCGTCGCCAATAAGGATGCGCCCATCAGGGCGTACCAGTAAAGGGGTGGCGCTGCCCTTGGGGAACTTTCGAGAGTCCACAAAGCTGACGCTGACACCATCGTAGGCGAGGGCAGTTAAAGCGGAGAGGGATGCCTCTGACGTCCATTGATTAGTGCGTGCATAGAGGAGATTTCCGTGGTGAGAAATACCAGAGAGTTCACCTGGGAGAAGCAATTCAGGACGGGCCAAAGGTTCTGTGGGATCGGCGTAGTCGACCACTCGAAGAGGGTAACTAGAGGACCAAGAACCATACTGTTCCCACCAAGGGAGTTTTGTTCCATTCGTGGAATCTGGTTTAATTACTGGGGGTAAGTAGTGTGATTTAACCCCGCCCAAAAACAACCTTGTGCCACTCAAAAATAGGGTTCGGGAGCTACCCGTATCAAGGGTTAGATCTGAAGCCAATTTGGGAGTTGAAACCTTAGAGACATCGAAAGCTAAGAGTCTCCCAGAGTCGCCGCCATACCAAGGCCGACCTCCACCCACAAACCCATCTCTAGGCCGAATAAAATCAAGTATCATCCCACCTCCCTGAGTTCCCGTGAAAAGCAGGGTGCTCTCGGACGGCCAAAGAGCAATGTTCCAAGAACCGTACCAACCCTCGAGGGAATTGGAGACACTGGTGGAACCGGCGACAACTAAGTTGGTGCCCACTGTGACAACAGTCAGTGTGGTTAGCCCAGTGATATTAACCCCGATGAAGTTGGTATAACTGACAGTATTGGTCACCAGTATGGGAGCGGGCCAATCCTCATAGACAATGACCACGAAATTTGTTTCAGGGAGGAACAAGGGCGGGTTAGCAGTAATCACACTATTCGTAAAATTACGGAGAATTGCCGGTAATTTGACCCAACTTGCGACCTCTTTTTCACTTATTTTTTGTTCGGTACGGTAGGTGTCGTCGAACTTTTGCAGAAGGTAGAGTTGATTGCTGCGATAGTCGGCGCCAATCAAAGAAGCGTTAGAGAGTTTAAGTTTAGCGATACTCGTTTCTGGATCTGTTTCGAGGGAAAGATCGACAGTCAGTGGGGAGAGTTGGCCTGAAGCAGATTCCCAACGTCCACCGGTCAATTGTATGAGGTGGTCACCGGCTACCAAAACTCGGTCGACAGGGCGACCAAGATCAATCGCGGCTTGGACAGCAGGTTTATCTCGGTTGGAGATATCGGCTGAAAGAATTTCTGCACCAGAAATACTAAGGACGTGCTTGTCAACCAGTGTCGCGCGGCGAGCAGATGCAGCATGGTTGATAGTTCCACGCAGTTGGAGTGAATCGCGAGTGAAGTCGAGTAACTGAATGCCTTGAAACCAGTCATTGGTTCCGAGTCGACCGAACCAAGGGAGCAAAGCGAGGTTGGAATCTGGAAAGACGCGAAATGCTTTTTCATCTATATTGGCTTCGCTCCACGACCAACCTTCACCGAGGAAAACTTTGGAGAGGAGTGCGGGCGCAGCGGGATCAGCGACATCAAAAAGCGAAATAGCGGCACGGCCTAATTCAACGCCCATAGCGAGTAAGCGATCGCCAAAGGGTTCAATGTAAGTGGACCATCCGGGTACAGAAAGTTCGCCACGCACTGTTGGTTTCTTCGGATCGGAGAGGTCAACAATCCAGAGAGGATCGACTCGACGGAAAGTAACGACATAAGCACGACCGGCATCGAAGCGGGTGGCAAACACGGATTCATTAGTGACTAAATTAAGAGTGGCCAAACGGTAGGGGTTGGCGGGGTTTTCAATAGAGAACGTTTCCAGCACGACACGGGAGGGGGCCAAAGGTATTCCCATTTGTGACCATCGACTGTCCACCTGAGACACCACTGTAAGGACATCGCGATCGAGCCCGAATTTAAATTTGTCGTCGACCCGGCCACTTGTTGGAAAGGATCCTGTATAGTTGATTTTCCCAAGAGGGTCGCTGACATCGAAGACCAACACTGTGTGGGTCTTTGGTGAGGCTGTTTCCGAAGGAAACCACCAACTCCAACCGGGTTGGGTCGCTACAAAAAGGAGTTGATCGGTGGCATGGATGGCGGTGGGTACAAAAGGAAAAGTGCCGGTGTAACGAACGACGGGAGTCTCTGGATTAGCAAGGTCGATGGAAGTAACCACGGTAATGGGTATCGCCGTCATTTCAGTGCGATTACTCCACGTCTGAGTGGCCAATAGAAGGATATCGCCAATTAAGCGTGTCTCAAGAACTCGACCTGGGACGGGTAGGCGAGAGCTGAGGGTAGGCTTTCCATTTTCCGATCGCACCAAAAGGACTTCGGAAGCGTCCCATTGGCAATCTTGCTGAGTGATTAAAGCTAACCAGTTATCTGTTGGAAGCGTCGCAGGCAGAACATGTAATTGTTCGCCATAACTGGTCAAAGGAAGGCGTCCTTTTAATACTGGCTTTGCTGGATTTGAAACATCAAAAACGTGCAAGCCTCGGTACTGGTTAAAGAAGTAGAGGTGGGATCCGGAGAACTTCCAAATATCAGATTCAGACACTGTGCGGGTCGTAGATTCTGTCCGAGAAGAGCTATCTGAAACGAGAGCGAGCGGACCCTTAGTACTTGGGGCGATCGTGGTTATAGGGGATGAACCACTGAGTTGTTCGCCGAAAATTTGCTGGAGAGAATAGAAAGCCGAGGGAAGAGGTAGCGAAGATTCATCATCGACGACTGCGCGTAGTGCTTCGGTGGCTTCGGAGATAGGGATAGAGAACGATAATTGGGTTTCGCCTGCTTTTGGCATCAGCACCCTCCGAGGAGTCCAAGTGCCGGCGACAAAGCGGGAGCGGGATTCGAGTGTAACCCGTTTTGCCCCGGTTGGCAGTTGAACCTGAACCACGACGTTGGTCCCGAAAGTGCGAATGCTGGATATGTAAGTTTGATTGGAAATCGATTGGCTCCGTAAGTCCAGCAATACGAGAGGAACTAGAGCGAGCCAAAGTAATAAAGTCTTCATAAAGTGGGAACGGATAGCTTTTGGACGGGGCCCTAGCAACAGGGTTTCAATCTGAGCAACTAATCGACTAATACTAGGATAAGTCCCCGAAGAAGGCAACTCAATTCCTCATATTTTTCAACTTTTCAATGAGTTTTAAACCCTGGGTAAACCTGAGTTTCGTCGGTGTAAAAGTTTTTCTGTGAATTGTTCATTTTCCATCCCGCTTTCCCCCTTCGGGATGAGGCGAAGCGATGAGGAGCGGAGCGAGTCGAGGTGCGTTGGATATGATGATGAGCTAGGCGGTGGATGACCGCTGTGGGGCCTTCGGAAGGCGATCACGAGTTGAAGACAACTGCAGGACTGTGAGATTCTGTGGAGAGGAAGTTGGAAACAAAAGAGATTCCTGAACGAAAGTGAAGCCTCGTAAGGCAGGATGAAGCGGGTTTGTGTGCTTCGAGACACAACACCCAATATTCCGAGGGGTTCATTCGGTAGTGAGGACAGGGAGACAGGAAAGTGCATCGTCTTACTCCAAGTAAAAATTGAGGTGGCAGCCTCATTGTATTGCTAGGTAAACATTCAACATGTCCCTAAGTGACAATAAGCCTGTCCCCAGTCATGTGAACTTCAGGAATAAGAGCGGTAGGCATCATCCCATTGTAGAGGCGACCGTTGACAGTAATTGGAGCGGATAAGCCTTTTGCGAGAATTCGGATGCTACGATCGATGTCGTTGGTGTGATAGTCCGATCCGATGAGGGTAGGGAACGCCCTAGGAAGACCACGGCCATTCATCTGATGGCAGGCAAAGCAGTCGGTAGAGCTCACGACCTCGGGAAGAAGTAAAAATTGAGGTGGCAGCCTCATTGTATTGCTAGGTAAACATTCAACATGTCCCTAAGTGACAATAAGCCTGTCCCCAGTCATGTGAACTTCAGGAATAAGAGCGGTAGGCATTATCCCATTGTAGAGGCGACCGTTGACAGTAATTGGAGCGGATAAGCCTTTGGCGAGAATTCGGCTGCTACGATCGATGTCGTTGGTGTGATAGTTCGATCCGGTGAGGGTAGGGAACGCCCTAGGAAGAGCACGGCCATTCATCTGATGGGGCAAAGCAGTCGGTAGAGTTCACGACCTCGGGAAGTGGCTAATGGAGAGGAAGGTGTGGCATTCACCCCGAAGGCTTGGAGAGTAACGAGGACAAGAAGAAGCCCTGAGCTTAAGGCCTGAAAAAGAGATCGGCGGGATTGGGTTAACTGAAGGCAGCAAGTCCAAAACACATAGGTGAAGACTAGTTGAAGTCGGCGATTGGGGTGAATGAGATCATTAGCAAAATTTCGGGTGACAGCCTAGTTGTATTTGACTGTAAACATTTAACCTGTCCCTTAGAGATTACAAATTCAATCAGTCTGTCCCTAGTCATGAGAAAGCGATGCCATGCCCGTTTTTTGCGATGACTAAATTTTCTTAGGGCTGGATTAGTCTAGAATGGTCAATTCTAGGGTGTGGACACCGACTTCATCTTGTAAAATAGGGATTTTGGTGACTGTTTCACCCCACTGGGGCGCGCCAATCCTGATTACCTCGTCGAGTAACTCTTCGGGGTGGGCTTTCCACCTTCTTTCCGCCACCTTCCGTTCTTTCTATCCGATTGGTTTGATCCGCAACCA